>JBDNGW010000307.1:0-8494 GCA_041689735.1 Leeuwenhoekiella sp.
ATTCTAAAGTTAAAATAGCAGCGGATGAATCATTAACAGTTGACGAAGTTTTTGATCTCATCATGGAGCAGACAGATTATAAATTCTTTTATGAAGAAGGTATATTCAAGGATTTTCCTAAAGTACAAATGAAAAAAGGCCGGATAAGGACCAATATGTTGCTAAAGCAAAGTTTGGCACACGGGAATCTTAACATTGAGGTAACGACAAATAATGCTATCCTTTTAAGCGAAAAATCTCAAAATGGCATATTAGAAGAGGGCCAGCAAAATAAGGAACTTCAAGATAATATTTCGGGTACCATTACTGACGAAAATAATCAACCCTTGCCCGGTGCAAGTATTGTTGAAAAAGGTACGACCAATGGGACACAATCTGATTTTGATGGTAACTTTTCACTAACAATCGAAGATGAAAATGCAGTTTTGGTCATTTCTTATATCGGTTTTGCTAGTAAAGAGATTTCTGTAAATGGGCAAACGATCTTGAATATATTACTCGAGGAAAGTGCGTCAGGTTTGGATGAGGTTGTAGTCGTCGGGTATGGCACACAGAAAAAGGCATCACTGACAGGAGCTATTTCAACGGTGAGTACCGAAGAACTAACATCAGTCACTACTACTGATTTAAGAACGGCGATGGTTGGAAAGTTACCTGGTCTGCGCGTGATGCAACGCAGTGGTGAACCGGGCAGTTACGATAGCGCAATGGATATTCGAGGATGGGGTGCGCCGCTGGTCATCGTTGACGGAATACCTCGTGGAGATTTTCAGAAAATCGACCCAAATACAGTAGCCAGCATTACTATTTTGAAGGATGCGTCAGCGGCTGTTTACGGTGTTAAATCAGCTAATGGAGTTATTCTGATAGAATCTAAATCGGGCAGCAAAGGGAAGACCGAGATATCCTATACTTCGACCTACAGTATTCAAAAAATGACGGAGTTTCCCGAGCCTATTGATAATTCTATTGACAATTTGATACTGAAAAACGAGGCGGCACTGGCCGCCGGAAACCTACTTCCATATCCTGATTATTTAGAATATGATGGTGCAGACCCGTTGAAGCCCAACATTAATTATTGGGACCTTACCATGAAGGAAACTGCACCACAGATACAAAATGTGATCAGTGCAAGCGGGGGGTCTGAAAAAGTTACCTATTTTCTTTCCTATGCCAACATGCGTGATGAGGGATTATATAAGACAGATAACTTAAAATATGATCGTAACAATATAAAATCGAATATTACCGCACAAATAACCGATAACCTAAAAGCCCAAATGATTTTTACGGGCTTGGTCGATAAAAAACGTAGTCCCTATGGTAGTACATCTTGGGATTTTTTTAAACAAGTTTGGATGCAACCTCCTTACGAGCCGGTTTACTATTGGGATCCTGAATTGGGGGCCTATGATCAGACCAAATATTTTGATGGACAAGCCGATCGCAACCCATTGGCCGTAATCGATCCTGATGTGGCAGGTTATAGAGATTTATCGAATAAGCAGGCAGAAATAACCACCTCCTTGACTTATGATGTTCCCTTTTTCGAGGGCCTATCATTAAAAGGGCTCTTTGCGTACGATACCCGGGTAGAAACGGAAAAACAATGGAGAAAGGGATATAAAGAATACAAACCCAGCGGAGCTTTTGTACAACCTCAAGGAAGTACACGTTTGACTCAGGTAATGAACGAATGGACTTATACGCACCTTCAGTTTTCTGCGAATTATTTAAAATCTTTTGATGACCATAATTTTACGGGACTCTTGCTCTATGAACAAAGAAAAGGATCAGGAAATTGGTTTCAGGCAGGAAGGTATTTTGCTCTTGATATTCTAGACCAACTTAATGCAGGCAATAACGATGATCAACAGGCCAATGGACGGGAAAAAGTACCTGGTGCCGGTTTGGATGCCGCTAACAGGGCAGTGGTCGGCCGTGTGAATTACGGCTATAACTCAAAATATCTGGCAGAATTTAGTTTTCGTGTTGACGGTTCTTCCAATTTTGCTGAAGAAGAGCGTTGGGGTTATTTTCCCGCATTGTCCATAGGGTGGCGGTTGAGCGAAGAACCCTTTATTAAAGACCATGTGCCAAGTATAGATAACTTAAAATTAAGGGCATCCTACGGTATACTGGGAGACGACGGTGCCGCTGGGGGTTTTCAGTATATTGAAGGATACAACTATCCCAATGGAGGATACCTCTTTTCGGGAGATAGCTGGACTACTGGCTCGGAATACCGAGGCCTTGCCAATCCTAACTTGACCTGGTACACATCTACTATCATTAATTTTGGGTTGGATGTTTCTCTTTGGAAGAATCTTTTCGGCGCCCAAATAGATGTATTCCAAAGAAAAAGGGAAGGTTTACTCGCCAATAGGGCAATTCAAATTCCTAGTACTTTTGGCACTTCACTTCCCTTGAAAAACTTGGAAAGTGACTTAAGTAAAGGGTTCGAAATAGAATTAAGCCATTTCAACACCATTGGTGAGGTAAGATATCAAGCTAAAGGAACATTTTCGTTTACACGTGCCAAGTGGTTGCATAGAGAGGCGACTCCCGCTGGAAATGCTTATGCCAATTGGAGATATCGCAGCGATGATCGATTGAAAAATATTCGTTGGGGTTACGGGTATGAGGGACAATTTCAGACTGAAGAGGAAATTCGGAATTATGGAGTGGTCCAGCTAAATAATGGGCATGACCAAATGTATCCAGGAGACATAAAATATGAAGATTGGAATGAAGACGGTATGATCGATGGAAAGGATGAATATGTTATTGGCAGAGGGAATGATCCTGAAATGTTCTTTAGTTTTAATGTAGGTGCCGAATGGAAAGGATTGGCACTAAATGCATTTTTCCAAGGAGCATCAGGATATGACATAAAGAATACCGGACAGCTACAGGGTCCGCTTCCCTGGGGCCGAAATTCTTCGAAAATGTTCTTGGATCGATGGCATCACGAAGATCCCCTGGACTTTGATTCACCATGGGTGCCGGGCAAATACCCCATTTCTAGAGAAGGTTTTGGTTATGGTCCGAATAAAAAAACTTCTCCTTATTGGTTGCACGAGGCCAACTATCTTCGCCTTAAAAGCGTAGAACTTAGCTATACGCTCCCTACAAAATGGACAGATCAAATCAATTTAAACGAGGTGCGACTATTTTCAAATGCATTAAACCTTTATACTTGGAGCAGTGTTAAGGATATCAGTGACCCAGAGAGACCTTTGGATGGAGACGGGGCTGATAATGGGTATAAATATCCCTTGATGGCGAATTACAGTTTTGGTATAAATGTCAAATTTTAAAGCGATTAATTATGAAAAAAATAATAATATATATAACGGCGATATTGGGAGGGCTTTTTATTTTAACATCATGTGACGACGATTTTCTTTCCGTAAAACCAGTAGACCGTATAACTGAGGAAGACGTATTTAGAAGTAAGGAGGCCATTCAATCACATTTGGCCAGACTCTATTGGAGAACTCCCATGGAAGACTTCAGTTGGCCCGCAGGTAACGCAGGACTCAGCCTTCATACCGATGAAATGGTGAACGCTACCCAAGATCAGAATGGTTACGACCCGGGCAATTACCAGTGGTGGGGAGCCGGGTATACCGCACTACGTTACATCAATAATTTTATTGCCAAATTTCCCGAGTCAACGGCCTATACCGATGAGAGGGAAAAAGAAGATATACTGGGACAGGTCTATTGGCTGAGGGCATATACATATATGGCCTTGGCAAGAAGGTATGGAGGTGTTCCCATATTAACTGAAGTTCAGGAATTAACGGAGGATCCTACAGAACTTCAAATCCCAAGATCCTCGGAAGAAGAGGTTTTCGACCAAATTCTTAATGACTTGGATGTAGCAATATCAAAACTTTCTGATAATACTTCACCATACAAGGTTAATAAGTGGTCTGCAATTGCTTTTAAATCCAGAGCAATGCTATATGCCGCATCGTTGGCAAACTTTAGCGATAAGGTATATTCAGGCGGCACATACTCAGATGGGTTGTTGGGCATTCCGAAAGAAAAGGCAAAGCTGTATTATACGGAAGCTAAAAATGCTGCACTAGAAGTGATAGAAAGTGGGAATTATGAACTTTACGATTATGCAGGTGACAGTTATGAAGCAAAAATAGCGAACTATGAAAACTTATTTTTTGATGAATCGGAAACTAATAGGGAACGACTTTTGGTTCGAGCATATAATTTTCCTGATAGAGTTCATAAATTTGATGAGAGAGTAACTCCATTTAGTTTTCGAGCTGGTACTGGATATAGCAGTAGAAGATGTCCTCCCCTTGCAATGGTAGAAAAATTCGAATATGTTGATAATCGTGATGGTTCATTAAGAATTAATGGCCAACAGCTGAGCGAAGATTCTAATCCAATAACCGTTTCTGACCCAAACAAATTGTTTGCAAATAAGGATCCACGTTTTATGCATAATGTGCTTTATCCCGGTAGTGCATGGCGAGGAGATAAAGTTGAAGTGTATGTTGCTAGCATAAAAAATGGAGAAACTGTTTCGACCGCAGGTAAGGATGGTATTGGTCAGCCTGAGGCGACTTCAACAGGATTTTATTTCGCAAAATGGTTACAACGCAAACCTGCACGGCCATTTAACGAGGGGTCAGATGTGGATTGGCAAATTATCCGATATGCAGAAGTTATACTTAATTACGCAGAAGCGTGTTTTGAGTTAGAAGAGACTGGAAAAGCATTGGAATATGTAAATAAAATACGAAAGAGAGCGGGGATACAGGAGCTTACAACAATAACAAGAGAGGACGTACGTAAAGAGTTTGCTATTGAATTTTACGGAGAAGGTAATCGTTATTGGGATTTAAAGCGGTGGAGAACATTTCACGAGGTTCTCAATAATACGGAAACCTTCGCTATATGGCCCACACGGAACGAGGATACCCAAGAATATAATTTTGTTAAGCATAAATTGGAATCTTCTCTCTTTAAGAAAACTTTTGAACCCAAAAATTACTACATGATGATACCACAAAGTGTGATTGAAAAAAATCCTTCATTAGTTCAAAATTTCGGACATTAAACAGAAATAGTGTTGATAAATAATAAAAATAGATAAAATGAGAACTATAAAGTATAATTTAATACTGCTCTTGATTGTTGTTTTTTACTCCTGCGAAATAGATAATTATGTTGAGCCCAATGCAACCTTTACAGGAAAAATTGTTGATTTGCAAACGGGAGAACCAATTCAGACCAGACAACCGGACGGAATACAGATCCGTATGATACAGGAGGGATATGAAAGTCCTGTACCGTATGATTTTTGGGCAAAGAATGATGGAACCTTTAGAAATTCCAAACTTTTCGGCGGAACCTATGAAGTTATTGTACAGGCGGGACCTTTTCAAAATAGTGTGGCAAAAACAATAACACTCAAAGAAGGCAGCGAAGTAGATGAAACATTTGAAGTGGAGCCATACGTTAGAATTTCGAATTTAAATATTACTACGGCATCTGGTAGTACTATAAGTGGATCATATAAGCTTTCAATGGGAAATGGTACTACACAAGTTGAATACGCAAGATTAATCGCCCATGTTTCACCGATTCTGCATAAAAACACCGACAATCTGCAAAGCTCGGAAGAAATCGATCTGACAGGTGTAAGTGTAGCCGATCTTCAGACAATGTCTTTTAATAATGAAATCACTGGTTTGTCATCGGGCATCTATTACGTGAGGGTCGCGGTTGAATCCGATAATACTTTGGGAAGAAATAACTATTCTGAAATAATTAAAGTTGAGTTGTAAATGGTCAATTTTTTGACATGAAATTTTAATATCTTCCTTCTTGGATTCAAATTTTAATAGGGTCCAAGAGAAAAGATTAGGAGTAGCGTAAGAAGAAGAAAGATGTCTTTGCATTATCATTTAATTAGAACTCAATATTGGGATTAATTCCCATCTTTTTATTTCAATATAACCAAAAAAATGAAAAACCATTATTCAATTTTATCGATAGCACTTTTGTCAGTTAGCATTGGTTGCAAGGAGATTGTCTATAAGGACATAATTTATGAAAAGCCAGAAATTGTGAGGGAGGCTCCATCCGATTTTTTATCACCGGAAGAAAGTATGAAAACCTTTTACCTTCCGGAAGGTTATAAGGTGGAACTGGTGGCCAGTGAGCCGATGATAAATGAACCAGTGGCCATAGCATGGGATGGAAATGGCAAAATGTATGTTGCCCAAATGGAAACCTATATGCAGAATGTAGATGGTGATGGCACGGATGAGCCCAAGAGCAAGATAATGTTATTGGAAGATACCGATGGTGACGGTAAAATGGATAAAAGTTCTGTGTTTATAGATAATCTCCTACTACCACGGATGATTTTGCCCCTAGATGATCGTCTTGTCATCAATGAAACGTATTCATACAATTTGGTTAGCTATAGGGATACAAACAATGATGGGGTAGCAGATGAAAAGTTGCCAATTTTTACCCATCCGGACAAACGTGGGGGCAACTTGGAACATCAACAGAGCGGTTTGGTCTGGAATTTGGATAATTGGGTATATATGACATATAATCCGGTAAGGTTTAGATTTCGACACGATGGTGTTGAAGTAGATACTTTGGAAAATATGCCAGGAGGACAATGGGGTTTGACCCAGGATGACATGGGACATATGTATTATTCTTCTGCAGGAGGTGAAAATCCGGCCTATGGTTTTCAACAACCGGTAAACTATGGTTCTGCTGATCCAAAAGGCCGTTTATCGGAAGGTTTTGTAGAAACTTGGCCAATAGTGGGAACACCTGATGTTCAGGGCGGAGCGGAAAGAAGGTTGAGGAAGGATGGCACCCTAAATCATTTTACAGGAGTGGCTGGCCAAGAAATATATCGAGGGCATCGATTACCGCCCGCAGCTTATGGCGATCTCTTTATTCCTGAGCCCGTGGGTCGACTAATCCGGAGGGCCAAAGTAAAGAATGAAAATGGAAAAAAAGTCTTGTACAACGCTTATGACCAAAAGGAATTTATGGCTTCCACTGATCTGAACTTTAGACCGGTCCAAGCTAAAACAGGTCCGGACGGGGCATTGTATATCGTTGATATGTACCGTGGTATAATCCAAGAAAGTGCGTGGACCGGGGAAGGAAGTCATATAAGACCGGTAATCGTCAGAAAGGGCCTGGATAAGAATATTGGCAGGGGAAGAATCTATCGGATCGTACATGAACAGATCACGCCTGATGGTAATCCGAATTTGTTGGATAAATCGGCAACAGGATTATTGGATTATCTTGGGCACCCTAATGGATGGTACCGGAACACCGCACAAAAACTGATTATACTGAAAGGGGATATGTCGGTTGTTCCAAAGCTAAAAAAAGTGGCAAAGGATAATGAATCATTTTGGGCGAAAACCTTTAATGACAGGGACTTTGCTTTGGAAAGGGTACATGCCTTATGGACCTTGGAAGGTCTCGGGGTGTTGGACAAGGATCTAATCCTGGATAAATACAAGGATAAGGACGCCCGTGTGCGAATCACAGCCATAAGGTTGAGTGATGAATTGTTGAAAAATGGTGATACGGACCTACTACCATTTTTGGCCAACCTCCAATTCGATCCGGACATAAATGTAGTGAATCAATTGGCACTCAGCCTGCGGTATGGCCAAAGCCCTAAAGCAGCTGAGATTTTGACCGCGATTTCTGAAAAATATAGGGACAATGACATTATCGCTAGATCCGTTGCTGAAAGTTTTAAAGAAAACGATTCAGATCTTCAAAAACTAAAGGCCATGATTTCTAAAGCACCTGATCCTATCAAAAACAAGGTTATGAAAGGGTACAATAATTATAAGCAGAGCTGTGTTACATGCCATGGGCCAGATCTAAAAGGAGTTGCAATTGAAGGCGCATCTTTGATCGCCCCACCTCTTATTGGTTCAGAGACGGTCAAAGGAGATAAGGATGTTGTAATAAAAATCCTTTTAAACGGTTTAATAGGCCCTATTAATGGCAAGGATTATGGCGTGATGTTGCCTATGGCAAGTAACGATGATGAATGGATTGCGAATGTCATCAGCTATATCCGTATAATGAACGAAGATAAAAGTATTGTCGATAAACAAGATGTGCAAAGGATACGGGAAAAAACCAAGGACAAAAAAGGGTATTGGACGTTGAAGGAATTGAAACAATGATAAGAGGATTGTTACCATTCACTATGGGGTCCAGAATCTCTACTTTTTGATTGGTAGATAAAATATCAGAGGTCACTTAGCTCCATTCAGGGGTTATTTAACTACTCAAGTTTCGCACATAATTTAAGCTGCTAATTTACTGTTATTTGCAGGATTTGGTGGGTTGATCAAAAACGACATGGATTCACTGTAAAGCACCAACCTTCTTGCGATTGAGTTGATATCTATATCCTCGACCAATAAATCCAAAACCTCCAAAA
>JBDNGW010000308.1:0-4560 GCA_041689735.1 Leeuwenhoekiella sp.
TCATTTGGACAACTGGGTCACAAACTGGACAATTGGCGGTAAAAACTTCTACTTGACGTTTCATTTTTTTCATTTTTAAATATTAATAAATTTTTTAATTGCTATTGATCAAAACAACGAATCAAAGGTAGGATGGTGGGTAGGGTGGTCTCCTAGAGGAATTCTCAGAAAATCTGATTTATTTTTTTGGATGCTATAAAGGTTAAAATGGGTAGCAGTGTAATAGCCAAAAATGGAGAAAGACCAATATTCAGGATTAAAATTACAGGCATTTGATCATTATACTGCCACCACCCGAGCAACAAGGCCGCCTTTTCTGCTACAAGAGAAATGATAATGCTAATTATGAGTGTAACTACAATCTTTTTAAAATGGAGTTTAGTCAGCCAGAATAAGTCTTTAAAAAGTGCAGCTGCTAGGAAATAAACCAGGAAGATTAATACAATGTCTCCTAAAGCACAGAAAAGAAAAGATATCTTCACCATCCAGTCTGCATAACTCTGATAAAGGGGAAAGTGCAGATTTTCCCAGATAAAGCTCAGAATAAAACCTACAATCGCTATGATGACCAAAACTGAATTACTCGTTTTCTTTACCATTGGCTCGATCTATTCGCTGTTTAAGCTCCGCGATTTCTTTCATTTTGGTTGTTAGATTATCTAGTTCCAGATCCGGGAATTGTCGTCTAATAAACTCAATACGTTCTTCATTACCACAGTTGCCCGGGCAGGCTTCAATCGTTTCAGAAATCTTGATGGCCAAGGCTTTTCGGTACGCGTCGTCCAATAAAAGAAAATGCGCTTTATCCAATCCTTTCTGCGCTGCCGTGAATTGTATCAAAATCTTCTCTGGGTCTGTATCTTCATCGAGCATTTTAATGAGACCGCCAATCTGCCCATTGATACTTTGTAACCTTGTTTTTATGTCCTTGCTTAAGTCTCGTGGAATCATAGGTTTTATTTTTAGCAAGATAATGCTGCACAAAGGGTGGTCTCCAAGATTATTAGTAAAGAATTAACATAGTATGGAAAAGTTAAACATTCTCAAATAAAGAGATAAGAGGATCCGGACAAAAAATTCTGTTGAATTATTTGCCTTTTATAACCAGCCGGTAAATTCCCACCAGAAATAATTTAAGGGCAGTAATACCAAAAGGCTAACCAGGGCCAAAAGGAGAAGAAGTTTAAGCGCCGGTGTTATTTTTTCTCCTGCCAGCAACATGCCTACAAGAACTGGTGGAGCCTGATACGGAAACAAAACCGTAGAAAATCCGGAAACCTGTGTCATAAAAATACTTTTTAACGGAAGCCCTGAAGCTGTGGCAAAACTATCTGCCAGTGGCGTTAGTACGGCAGGGACCCCTGGCAGCGTAGTTAGCGTTCCGGTAAACATCGCGATGAAGTTTAAAGACATGTAATTTTGGAAATCAGCCCCGGGGTGTAAAGGCATAAAAGCCAGTAATGTCTTTGCCAGGTCTTGGCCAAGCCCCGAAAAACCAATCATACTTCCAAAGCCCAGGATACCAGCTACAAACAATAGGGGATCCAACTTCATTCCACTTTGAAATTCCTTGGGGTTAATGACCCCAATGCTGGGAAGGATGAGTACAATAGCCCCGCCCAATGCGATCCAAGCGGGAGACCAATGATGTATAAAATCTGTGATCCATAATACAAATAGCGTCGCCAAAAGTATGGTCAATCTAATTTCCTTCTTGGAAAAAGGTAGTGTGGATGCTATGGGCATCCGCTTTTCCAGCCTAACCTTATCGGGAAATAACCAGATAATAAGGCCTACGATTACCAAAGCCTTCAGCAGTCCAAGCACCGGAAAGTGTAGGATGAAATATTCGCTATAGCTAAAACGAATATCAAACAACAATTGGGACATTCCTGAAAGTACAATGTTAGGGGCGTTGGCGGGCAATATCCCAAAAGAAGGGATATAGGTACCCATAATCCCTGCCAGCACAAGGCCAGTGCGTCCACGTTCCCCCTTGGTAAATCCAAAATTATTAGCGATTTCCAAAACAATGGGAACAATGAGCACAACCCTTCCGGTGGCCGATGGCATTACAAAGCCAAATAAGATACCCAAGCCTACCAGTGCCATAATAAGTATGGGATAGGAGTTCCCTACGTGGGTCATAAAAAGGGTGGCCAGGCGTTTTCCCAAGCCGGTGACATGTATCGCAATACCAATGACCAGCCCCCCAAAGACCAACCACTCCGCCGGAGATTTAAAACCCGAAAAAATTATTTCGGGAGGGGCAACTTCAAAAATCATAGCAAAAAAGAAGAACAGCAATGCGGTTTGCATAGGGCTAATGGGATTCGTTGCCCAAAAAATAATGCAAAAAACCGTCAACGCGATTATTTTGAGCTCACCGGTGTCCCAATACGTGGAAGGAGAAAGAAACAAGGCGGCTATTATCAGCAATGTTAATATTACCCATACCAACCTTAAAAAAACTGCCTTGTTCTTAATTTCCATAGTCCTTCGCGATACTTGGATAGCTAATATTTTGCCATTTCAGGATCGATCTGCTCTGCCCACGCCAAAATACCGCCTTTTAGATTATATACATTTTCAAACCCATAGGTTAGTAATTGTTGGACGGCCTCGGCACTCCGTGCACCACTCCGACAATGAACTACCACCTTTTTATTGGAGCGGATATCTCTTATTTTTCCTTCCAGTTCTTTTAATGGAATCAGTTTCCCTTCCAGATTTGCAATTTCATATTCATAGGCTTCCCTTACATCGATTAGCTGAAAATCTTCTTGGTTGTCCCTAAGGTCCCTCAATTCTTCCACCGTTATTTCAGGTACGCTTTGGGATTCCTCTTTGGCGCCAATTCCACAAAAGGACTCATAATCTATCAGTTCTGTGATGGGAAGGGCGTTTTTGTTTTTTGAAATTTTCAAAGTAGTGGTTTTAAAACTCAGCGCCTCAAACAGAAAGAGGCGGCCGGACAAAGGCGTACCAATTCCGGTGATTAATTTTATCACCTCGCTTGCCTGCAGGCTTCCCATTATACCAGGCAGTACACCCAGTACGCCTCCTTCGGCACAACTTGGCACAAGTCCTGGCGGGGGTGGTGAGGGAAATAGATCGCGATAATTGGGTCCCGTATTTCCATTCGGATCGGTATGGTTGAATACGGATACCTGCCCATCAAACCTAAATATGGAAGCATAAACATTAGGCTTCCCAAGGATCACACAGGCATCATTTACCAGATAGCGTGTGGGGAAGTTATCGGTTCCATCGGCCACCACGTCGTATTCCTTAATAATATCCAAGGTATTTTCAGAAGTCAACCGGGTATTATGCACCTTAACCTCGATATGCGGATTTAGGGCCTTTATCTTTTCTTGAGCGGCATCGGTTTTTGATCTGCCTATGTCATTTACGGTAAACAACACCTGGCGCTGCAGGTTACTGTCTTCTACCACATCAAAATCAACCAGGCCCAACGTACCAACCCCTGCGGCTGCGAGGTATTGCAGTAATGGGGCTCCAAGTCCACCGGTGCCCACGATGAGCACTTTGGCTTTTTTCAGCTTGCGCTGGCCTTCTATATTAAATTCGGGTATGATAAGGTGGCGGCTGTACCGCTCTAATTCTTGTTTTGAAAACTCCATAGTATTTAATTTCAGGTTATTATTATCCTCCTGCAATTGCGGGAATGATAGTCAATTGGTCTTGCTCGCCTATCGTGGTTTGTACCCCATTCATTTCCTGAATATCCTCTTCACCCTTATAGACCTTTATAAATTGTAGCAATTGACCTTCTGGTGTAAACAGGTTCTTTTTAATGTCGGGATAGGTAGCGACGAGGTCCTGTAATAGGCCGTTTACCGTAGTTGCCTTACTTTGGAATTCCGGCTCCTGTGCCGTGAATTTCCGAAAGGGTGATGGTATGCTAATTGTAGCCATAGTGATTATTTTTTAATTGTTATTAATGCTTCTTTTTTATTTTGGCCTTCATAGAATGCTCGTAAAATGGGACGTCCGGGGTTTACTACGGAAAGTATAAAAACCCATTGTCCAGAATTTTTGGCCAATTCCCGGTCGATTTTGGTACAAGTATCCCTTTCCGGATCATGTTCCCAGGCAATACGGTGGGTATGGTAGTTACCGACCAAACTACCGGACTCTTCTGAAAATTGTGAAATAGCCTCCCAAACCTCTTCAGGATCGGCAATCCACCCCCGTTTTTCCATAGGGGTTTCCGAGGGTACCGCATATTCCTTCATATTCTTATCCATTTGCGCCTTCTGGTCATGGGAACCTCTTTGATTCTTGGTCAATACATAGGTTCCTACTACTTCCACCTGTTCTCCATTAATGCTCCCTCCAATAAGGCCATAGGCTTTAGGTTCTTGATATTCCCCAGGAAGGTACTCCTGGTTTATTTTTCTTTTTCCATGTTCAAGTATCGCTATATAAACTTCTTGCGGAAAAATGAATTCTTTGATGCTGGCTAAACCCATGGTTTTATTTTTTAGTTATAATTGCCTTAAATACATAATGCGAATCTGTCCATTCGTCCAA
>JBDNGW010000309.1:0-4450 GCA_041689735.1 Leeuwenhoekiella sp.
CCCGAAACCCGAACTTTTAACGGGTGCAAATTTAACTATTTTATTGGGATTATAAAGCGATTAACGCTTTTTAGTCAATTCTACGCTAACCGCCCGTACGTCGCCGTTTATGGGCGGGTTTAATTTGCTCACTTTAACCTGCGCTTTATTTATCATTGGGATTTCAAGTAGCGCGCGACTTATAATACGTCGGCAGACTTCTTCAAGTAATTTGCTTCGTATGGCCATTTCGTCTTTTACGATCGTATTAAGGTGCACATAATCTACCGTATCTTCCAGGCGGTCTGTAAGCGCCGCTTCGGTTAGATCTGCCCATATTTTGAGATCTACGCGATAATCTGAACCTATTTGACCTTCTTCGATCAAGCAACCGTGGTACGCGTAAACTTTGATATTGTTCAATCGTATGATTCCCATTCTTCAAAGATATTGATTCTACAGGATTTTTTTCTGCCGAAGTAAAAAATAAAATTCACTGTAGGAAAGCCGAAACCAAGAAAAATATGAATTTTTTTTAGTAATGATTGTCCGCTTAAACACCTAGAGTAAGGTTTTGTTATGCTGAGCCCTTCGACTTTGCTCAGGATAAACTAAAGTCGAAGCATAGATAAATAGCATCTCGACTGCGCCTGCCTGCCGGCAAAGGCAGGCTCGATGTGACATAGAACACATAATATTTCCTATTTAGGAGTAATTGCGGATATACAAATTTATTTTAGTAAATTCTGAAATAGGGCTGTATCAAAAACTATATTTTTTTACTGAAAAATACTCTTTTACAAAAGCTTTTGAGCACCCTTTTTTATAAAAATCGCTAGGAATGATCTTTTTCAATACTTCATTATGATACTAAAGATTCAGGCTTTGTAGCATTTAGTTTTTTATTATACACTTCATAAGCATAAAACCTTCGGCGAAAGCCAAATAGAAAATGCCTTTAAATCAACGGTAACAACCTATTTTTAGTAATTTTACGCTTTATACAAAGAACCATGGCCGAAGAATATAAAGCACTCAATTTTATAGAACAGATTGTAGAAGAGGATCTGAAAAATGGATATAATAGGGAAAATCTGCGGTTCCGGTTTCCGCCAGAACCTAATGGTTATTTGCATATAGGCCACTGTAAGGCGATCTGTCTCAACTTTGGCCTTGGCGAAAAATACAATGCGCCGGTCAACTTACGTTTTGACGATACAAATCCTTCCAAAGAAGAAAAAGAATATGTAGATGCTATAAAACGTGATATAGAATGGCTGGGTTTTACCTGGGATAAAGCCTGTTATTCATCAGATTATTTTGAACAGTTGTACACTTGGGCGGTACAATTGATCAAGGATGGCAAGGCATATATAGATTCCCAGAGCAGCGCCGCAATGGCCGAACAAAAGGGAACGCCTACCAGTCCGGGTACTAACAGTCCGTATAGGGAACGCAGTGTGGAGGAAAATCTAGCCCTTTTCCAAGGAATGAAAAACGGCGATTTTGACGAAGGAATGCACGTTTTAAGGGCAAAAATAGACATGAAAGCGCCCAATATGCTCCTACGCGATCCTTTATTGTACCGCGTGATCAAGAAAGCGCATCACCGCACCGGCACAGATTGGTTTATTTACCCTATGTACGACTGGGCGCAGGGCGAGAGCGATTATATAGAGCAGATCAGCCACAGTTTATGTTCGCTGGAATTTAAGCCACACCGTCCGCTCTATGACTGGCTGGTGAATGAGGTTTACACCAGCGATATCCGGCCTAAACAACGGGAATTTGCCCGCCTCAATCTCAATTATACGCTCGTGAGCAAGCGTAAATTGCTCACACTGGTAGAAGAGAAAGTAGTAAACGGCTGGGACGATCCCAGGATGCCCACAATTTCCGGTCTGCGCCGGAGAGGATATACGCCAAATGCAATCCGTAATTTTATAGATGCGGTGGGCGTTGCCAAAAGGGATAATATAATTGATGTTTCCCTGTTGGAATTCCATATTCGGGAAGATCTCAATAAAACCGCGCCGCGTGTTATGGCCGTTCTGGATCCCGTAAAATTGATAATTACCAATTATCCTGATGATAAAACGGAATGGCTTGACGCCGAAAACAATCCCGAAGAGGAAAGCGCTGGGGAAAGAAAAGTTCCTTTTGCTAAAGAATTATATATAGAATGCGAAGATTTTAAAGAAGACGCAGGCAAGAAATACTTTCGGTTGACGCTGGGGGAAGAGGTGCGTTTAAAGAATGCCTACATTATTAAAGGTGAGTCTGTAATTAAAGACAATGCGGGAAATATTATCGAAATTCATTGTAGTTATGATGTGAATTCCCTGAGCGGCAGCGGTACCGAAGCCAGTAAGCGCAAAGTAAAGGGAACGCTGCACTGGGTTGCTATAAATCACGCCATAAAGGCGGAAATCAGGCTTTATGACCGACTTTTCTTAAACGAATCGCCAGACGGTGACAAAGAAAAGGATTTTATGGACTTTTTAAATCCGCACAGTTTACAGAAAATTACTGGATATCTAGAACCCAGTCTAGCCGATGTGCAGCCGGGGGAAATGTTTCAATTTCAAAGAATCGGTTATTTTAATGTGGATAAAGACAGTACAACGGACCAACTGGTTTTTAACCGAACCGTACCCTTGCGCGATACCTGGGCCAAAGTTTCACAAGATACGCCTGCGGAAAAAAAGAATCTTCCAAAGTCAAAACAGCAAATGCCGCAAAAAGCACCTTTGGATGAAATTAAAAAATCAGGAAAAAAACTGGCCAATCTACCGGAAGCAAAACGTCTAAATACAATTGCTCAAATTCAAGAACATGCCAAGAATGTTTCTTATGATGCGCTGCGTGAACTGTTTAATACTTCGGCTAAAAAAATTGGAACGCGCCTGGCTGTTCTAGAAACCCTAAAGGTTCTCATAAATATGGATAAAGCAGAAAGATCAAATCCCGAAGTAGCTCAATTTATAGAAGAGATAAAGAATTCTGGCAACGAATTGCTCGAGGATTCGGCTAAAGGCCTTTAGAAATTGCAGCGTTATAGTTTTGGTTTTTTAGTTGATTTTCCTCAAATTATTACCTAGAGGTTTGTTTTTAAGTGCTGAGCATCTTTTTTCAACGCGTTTTGACATTTTTTTAAGTAAATCTGTTAAGTATTAACCGGTTGTTAACGGTAATATTTAACAAACCCGTGTATATTTGAATCAATTATTTATTTAAAACAACAACCATGTCAAAAACAGGAAATACATTACTAGCTTTAATAACAGGAGCCGCAATCGGTTCTGTAGTTGCATTGCTTTATGCTCCAGAAAGTGGAGATGAAACACGCAAAAAAATCTCTAAGAATGCTAAAGAAGCCAAAAGAAAGTTGGATAAGCAGATCAGGGAAACTTCAGAATCTTTGAGCCATTCAGCTCAAAAAGCAAAAAAAAACTTTGATCACAAGCTAGATGAGACATTGAGTAGCGCAAGCGGAAAATCGGACGATATTCTAGTGGCAATGGAGAAAAAGTTAGAAGATTTGAGGAAAAAAAACGCGCACGCTACAGAAAAAGCTGAGAAAATTGCTGATGATGTAAAAGATATGAATGTGCCAAAAGGTGCTAAAGCATAAGTAGCCTATGTCCATTTTTAATATATCTGAAAACTTTAAGACCTTAAGTGATGATTTTCAGACTGCCATAGATAGCAGTGTTGAATTTTATAAGCTTGATTTCTTTAGTAAATTCATGAAAGGAGCGGTCTCGCTGGTCAATTTACTAGTGATAGGCAGTTTTTTTCTTATCTTTTTATTATTTGTTTCGGTAGCTGTTGCTATCGTTATCGGTGATTCGCTTGAGAGTAGCAGCGCTGGTTATTTCATTGTTGCCGGCTTTTACTTTTTACTGTTTGTACTTATGCTCATTTTTGGTAAACCAATCCTTACTAAAAAGGTTTTGACTAAATACTCTCAGGTTGTATTTAATGAAGAGACTCAGAAACAGGTACTGGATGATGAATTTAAAAAACTAGTAGATTGATATGAAAGTATATTCTTCCTTCGAGCAAATTGAGCACGACCTTAAAATTTTAAAGTTGCAGCAACAGATAGATAAAGAGCAGTTAAAGGCTGACTTTAATGATATGAAAGACGGCTTTAATCCTATGGGCAGTATAGCCAATATGGTTGGTGCTATTGCTAAAAAAGCTTTTGTCTACAAAGCGGTTGATAAATTAATGGGTATCAAGAAAGTTAAAAATAGGGATTACGAAGAGTAAACCTACAGTACAGTACAAACAATAAAACCCCAGATGTGAATCTTGGGTTTTATTGTGGTGTGCCGTGCATGGCAACTAACTCGACGGTGCAAGTCCGTTATGGGGGTCTGTAGTTACCTACCATTAGCTTAAGGCAAGGGTGTCCACTGCGAGGTGGAATCTAAAGGAAGCCGGCGGCAAAGTTCCGACCCGA
>JBDNGW010000310.1:0-2727 GCA_041689735.1 Leeuwenhoekiella sp.
CCTTTCCAAATCATTTATAAATATGACTCCAACAATAAATAAAGTACAGGCACAGACAACCAATGCTATCTTAATGGTGCGGCCAATGGCTTTCAGAAAAAATGAACAGACCGCCATAAATAATTATTTTCAAGAGGATCTGAATGTTAAAAACGCGGAGATCAACGCAAAGGCACAACAAGAGTTTGATGCTTTGGCAACTACTTTGCGGAGTGCGGGAATACAGGTGCTCGTGCTAAATGATGACTTGATCGAAGATACGCCAGATTCGATATTTCCTAATAATTGGGTGTCGACACATGCCAATGGCGATGTAGCCATTTATCCTATGTATGCCGAAAATAGGAGGAAAGAACGCCGCGACGCCTTTTTTATCCTACTGGAAGATCATAGTTTTAAAATCAATAACATAATAGATTATACCGCTGCCGAAGACGAAGGTTTTTTTCTTGAAGGTACCGGGAGCATTGTTTTGGACCGTACAAATGAGAAAGCCTACTGTGCGCTTTCTGCACGTGCTGATGAGGCGCTTTTTATTGAATTTTGTGAGGATTTTGAATACTTTCCGATCATTTTTAATGCCTTTCAGACCAAAAATGGCAAGCGTTTGCCCATTTATCACACCAATGTGATGATGTGCATCGCAGAAGAATTTTGTGTAATCTGCCTGGATTGCATCGATGATAAAAAGGAGCGTAAAAACGTGGTTCAGCACCTAAAGGATTCCGATAAGGAAATCATTGCGATCACCGAAGGGCAATTACAGCATTTTGCCGGTAATATGTTACAGGTAATGAATGATAAAGGCGAAAAATTTCTGGTAATGAGCAATGATGCGCATCAAAGTCTTTCTTCAGATCAGGTCAAAACCATTGAAAAATATAATAAGATTATCAGCACCGATTTATCAACTATTGAAACCTGTGGTGGCGGAAGCGCGCGCTGCATGATGGCCGAAATCTTCTTGCCAAAGATTTAATTCTGCAATTTTAAGTATTTCTTACGGTTAAATCCACTGGCAATATTAAAACAGCGAATAGCCAAAAATCAATGAATACCACCATACTGTGCAGTATAATAGGGGTAGTAGCCTAGCAAGTTGCGATCCATATCGTATCTAAACTCAACGCTGAAAAACAAAAGCTATAGATTAACACATTCATGGATAACAGCGAAAATGCTGTCAAATCATAGATATACATGGGTCCGATTACGTAGCTGCTGCTTCAATTCATAAGAAGGACGATCGCCAATAATGCCTATACTTATTCGAATATTATTGAAAAAATAAAGATATACGAATGTCTCACATTACCCTTGACTAGGTGTGCAATCAGGTCGGAGAAAGCGCAAAACGGGTCAAATTCCCTCTAAAATGGATATTGACGGCGACGTTGCGGGAGACTTGATTTCCGCTAAATTTTAGAATACAATATTGTATATATGCGTTTCCGAAGAATATTCCCCCATTTTAAAAGCTTTCTGCTGGCATTTGCTAAAGATTATCTATAGATCCACCCGCACGAGTAAAATTTCAATTTTCGTTAAATCCGTTTTTTAGAAAAAGAAAACCTCTTGCATATTTATAGTGATTATGGAGAGTAACTCAATTTGTAGTTGAGAGAATGACATATTTCTTATCAATTTGTCTATTACGCCTTAATCTCTTTTTTACCGTTTAAAACTTGTGTCCATTTATGAATATCTACGAGACCGTTTTGGGAAGAATTCCTATTTATCAGGCGCGTCTTTCTTTCTTATCTCCCAAACAATTGGAGCTTCCTTCAGATTATTTTTAGCGGCCCTGGTACTCCAGCTTGCATTTTTTGATGCCTTTGGAATACCATTTTACGTAACGGTTTTTACCACAATAACCCTTATTTGGCTTTACACCTATAGGGGTGGGATCAAAACTATTATTTGGACAGATACCCTTCAGACCACTTTTCTATTACTTGCTGTGGTAGTGAGTATCATTATGATCATTAACCATTTGGACCTGAGTATACCCGAGGTTTTTACGGTGATCAACGAGAGCGAACTTTCTACAATATTTGATTGGGACTGGAGATCGGGACAAAATTTCTTTAAGACCTTTTTAGCTGGGATTTTCATCACTATTGCAATGAACGGACTTGACCAGAACATTATGCAAAAAAACCTTACCATTAGCAATAAAGGCGATGCTCAAAAGAATATCCTTTGGTTCTCAATAACCTTCTTTATTGCTACGGTTTTATTCCTTTCCCTGGGTGTGTTATTATATCAGTACGCGATGGCAAAGGGCATAGAGATTCCAGGAAGATCAGACGAACTTTTATCCTATGCTGGCGCTTGATCATTTTGGGGCGGTGGCGGGAATAGTGTTCCTTCTGGGAATAATTGCAGCTGCATTCTCCAGCGCCGATTCTGCTTTGACAGCGCTTACCACTTCATTCTGTGTAGACATTTTGAATATTAAAAAAAGAGTAACTATTCAGCCTATCGTTAAAAAACACAGTTGTCAACAATTTTAGTTTTGTCTTTTATAAAAAACAGCCTTCTTGCTAACATCTGTTGATTAATAACCAACAACTATATACTTGGTTTTTAGCGGTCTTCAGTTGTGTTTGTTTACTTTGTAGCAAACAGATAGAAATTGAGCCCCGACAAGAAACGTATTGCTGAACTGGAGTCCAAAGTTATCCGATTGGAATCGATAATTGAAACATTGCTTGATAAAATCGA
>JBDNGW010000311.1:0-4816 GCA_041689735.1 Leeuwenhoekiella sp.
AAATCCGATTATTCCCTTTAGGGCCGGGGAAAAAATGATCTGATTTTCGGCATTTTGTTCTTGCTCCGTCCCTAAAGGGATCCAAAACACCTAAAATCGGATATTTCAACCATAATAGCCATTCTAAACTAGAGCCTAGAAAAATTATTCTATAGCAACGTCATAAAGTTTTTTTTTGCCTTGACCTGACCCAAAATCTGCCGTTGCTTGATACGCTACATTATAATCATTCAACTTAACACTAGCTTGTGCCCGAGTGTTTAGGATCTGTTTAGAAATAACCTGCCCATTTCTATGGGTTCTTTTGCCCAGCAACTGCTTTGAAAATACTCGCCATAGCTACGGCTATGTCTGCGTTTTTCGCCTTGTTGATGAACAAAATAACTGCCTATAATTCGGTCACTTTATTTCTGAACAGATCCTTAGCGTCTATTTTTTCCATTCGGAACAAAACCCTATCTGAATCAAATGAAAAATGCCCATTTCTTATTTAGAAATCGGCAAAAAAACGTTTAAATTGGCTTTTAGGAGTAATTATTCAGCATTCCACTTTTTAATGTGAATGATAAATTTAGTACCATATCCCGGTTTACTGTTAATCTCAAGCGTACCACCCAGGGCTTCCACTTGATTTTTGATGATGAATAAATCTATAGACTGGTTGCGCGATTTAAATTCTCCGGTACCATAGGTATAATAAATAAACTCATCCTGGTCTTCCATTTCAATACCTGCACCGTTATCCTCAATAATAATAAGGCTTTTAGAATTCTCTTCTATGCTATACGCTTTGATTTCAGGTTTACGACCCTGTTTCTCATTTCTTAGTCCATTTTTAATAAGTGAACAAAAAATATCCTCAAAAAAACCTTTATTAAACTGCACTTCTGGAACTTCAGAAAAATCAGAATACACATAGCCATTTTTCTCTTCGATCAATGGCTGAAGATCAGACTTACATTGTTCAAAAACGGACTGAAGATTTATTTTTTCAACTTTTTTCTTGGCCTTTTTCTGTATGGAAACAACTTCATTGAGCTGCGTGACGGTCTTAGAAAGCCCACTTGCAATCTCAGCATAATTAGCCATGAGTTCCCTTTGATCTTCCGGCAGCTTATCTGTATCTATCAACTGGGAGGTGAGCTCGAGATTGTTTACATGGTTTTTTAAGTTATGGGAAATATGGTTGGCAAATTTAAAAAGCCGGTTATTGTTAGCCTCAATTACTTCAAGTGAATTTTCAAGCGATAGCTCACGTCCCTTCTGATCGTCTATATTAAGAAGAATGCCTCGTATACCGGTAACCTTGTTTTTTGGACCAAAAATAGGTTTTGCTATACATCGCCCCCAGAACGGTTTGCCTGCATACGTAAGCATTTTCATATCTGCCTCGTATGGAACCCCATTCTTAATTCCCTCGTAAACTTCGGCTACCAGACTGTGAAATTCCTTATCGTAAAAGCTTACGGTTTTATTAAATGATGGTTTATAGTTCGCCGGAGTGTTTAAAATAGTTCGCAACTGTTTATCGAAATAGCTTTTTTTCTTAATAAAATCTACAGTCCATCCTCCAGCACCCACAGTAGCGGCTATCTGCTCGTAATAGAATCGTTCCGGATAATTGGCTGGTTCTGGCGGGGAGTTCCCGCGAAGAAAGGATAGTAATCCCTTGCGTTTGTTCTCATTCATAAAGAAAGTAATAAAAAGAATTTGGGACAGTAAATATAGAGAAAATTCTCCGTTTAGCTAGAAACTATAAATAGTATCTGCTGTGATACAAGCATTTAATGCAACATCATGCGCGTTTACAGGTAGTTGCGCTACAGGTTCAAAAAAAGAAAGACCCACTTTTAAACAATCTGGTCTGCATTTTTTTAGAAAATGATCGTAATAGCCTTTCCCATAACCCAATCTATTCCCTTGACCATCAAAGGTTAATAGCGGAACGAAAACTACATCGAGTTTATCTTCTGCAATGGGTATACCACCCTGAGGTTCGGGGATACCCCATTTGTTTGTCCTAAAAACAGTATTGTCTGTTAATAAAAAATGGGTCATTTCAGGTTGGGCCACGCTCGAGGCGGAAACCACTATATTTTTATCCTTACCATTTAGAATATTAAGCAAATATTCGGTATTCACCTCTTTTAATCGATTAATGGGAAGAAAAATATGATAAAAAGAATAGTCCCATATTGCTAACTCCAGTGCTTTATTCGCAATCTGAAGGCTACGGGTTTCAAGCGCGTCTGGCGTTAATTCAGACCGTTTCTCTTTATAAAATGTGCGTAGTGTATCCTTAGTTTTCTTTGACGGCATCTGTGGAAATATGAAAAATGGCATCGCCCTGATAAACTAGCGAAGCCTCGTTGATATTTATAATATAGCCCTCATTAAGCGATTTTACCTTATGACTGAAAGTTCCGTAAGGGTCTGTTATGGTGGCCAGAATACCTCCTTTTTCCACTAAATCGCCATACGATACTTTAAGGTGTAGCAACCCACTATATTTTGCCCTTACCCAAGTACTTCTACTTATTGTTACTGGATTTTTATTATGCTCGGGCAATTTAAATTCTGGACTGAGCATCCCAAAATGGCTCAGGATACGCATCACGCCAAATACCCCTTCGCGGGCCACTTCTTTATCGCTTACCTGTGATTTCCCCCCTTCAAAAAGCAAAATGGGCTTACCCATTTTTGCACAGGTAGCACGGTAGGATTTAGTGATATTCCTAGAAAAAACAGTAAATGGGGCATTAAAAATCTTAGCATATTCCACTAATTCTTGATCGCTTTCATCCACTCGAACCTGCGCCACGTTAAAACGGCTGGCTCCACCGGTATGAAAATCCATACAAAAATCTGCCAAAGGGAGTATTTTTTGAACAAATTGATAGGCAAACCGACTTGCCAGTGAGCCTCCTCGAGTTCCTGGAAAAACCCGATTGAGATCGCGCCCATCGGGAAATGCACGGGTCATGTTTATAAAACCAAAAACATTGAGCACGGGAATGCAGATTATGGTTCCCTTTGCAGGCCTGTTGATTCGTTTTGCAATAACCTGGCGCACGATTTCCACACCATTGACTTCATCACCATGAATGCCCGCCGTGATTAAGATACAGGGGCCTCTTTTTTTTGCACGTTGAATAATTATAGGAACCTCTACAGACGTTGTCGTGTAGAGTTTGGCCATATTAAAATTAATGGTTCGTTTAGCTCCGGGGGGTATTTTCTCACCTAGTATAGTAAGTACATTATGCTCATCTATTTGCGCCATAAACTATATTCCGCGTTCTATATATCGTATTACACTCTTTGCAATGTCTTTGCCAGTAGCTTTCTCAATCCCTTCAAGACCGGGGGAAGAGTTTACCTCAAGAATGAGTGGCCCTCTCGCGCTTTGCAGCATATCTACACCCGCAACGCCCAGACCCATGCATTTTGCGGCTTTTATCGCAGCATTTTCTTCTTCATCGGTAAGATCAATAACTTCGGCAGTACCACCGCGGTGCAGGTTAGATCTAAATTCCCCTTCTTTGCCCTGTCTTTTCATGGCACCCACTACTTGACCATCAATGATAAAAGCCCTAATATCCGCTCCTTTGGCCTCCTTTATAAATTCCTGAATAATAACCCTGGCCTGTAGCCCATTAAAGGCCTCAATTACAGATTCCGCTGCATTTATGGTTTCGGCAAGGACTACACCTAGGCCTTGTGTGCCTTCCAGTAATTTTATAACAAGGGGAGCTCCGCCCACATGATCAATGACATCCCTTACATCACGTGAATAATTGGTAAATACCGTCTTAGGAAGTCCCAAACGTGCCCGGGAGAGTATCTGCAAACTTCTTAATTTATCCCTGCTACGTACCAGCGCCTGTGATTCGGTCGTGGTAAAGCAGCCCATCATTTCAAATTGACGAACCACAGCGGTGCCATAATAGGTTATTGAAGCACCGATCCTCGGGATGACAGCATCCGTTTCCGTTAGGTATTTTCCTCTATAATAGACAGAAGGTTTTTTCTTTTCAATGATAAGATCACATTTTAGCGGGTCTATGACCTCTACATTATGTTTTCTTTGCTTAGCGGCCTCTATAAGTCGTGAGGTAGAGTAGAGCGAACTATTCCTGGACAGGATTTTTATATTCATAAAGTTGGTTATTATGTGATAAATCGGTTAACGAGGTATCTACAATGAATTTTTTGGTTAAAAATTTACGCCCTAAGAGTACAGGAAATCGCATATCCTCTCGGGAGCTCAAAGTAAGGCTTATTTTAAATAATTTATTGAAAATACGTATATTGGATTGTAAAACGTAGCGCATCTGTATTTTACCATTGCTACTTTTTACCGCGGTGACATCATAAGCCGCGAAGACCATTTCTCTACCGTCATAATCAGGATGCTGCGGATCGAGAAAAGTACAGCATAAACGATCGTTTTCTTCACGTATATGTGTACAATGTATTGAGGAAGTATACGCTCCAGTATCAATCTTTACATCAACATGAGAAAATCCCAATTTCGGGAAATCGACTTTATCGGTACGTCCTATGATTATCTTTTCCACGTTTTTTTTTGCAATTTAATAAATACACATGGGCAGCGCCTGCAAATTAACAAATTAATAGAAGCTCTTTACAATACTTCGTTTAGTTTTAGGCGACCCTAGCACCGTAGGTTAAAAGCTTCCGGATTTTTTCCTTGTTTTTTGGTCTGTTCGGGTCAATGGCGAACACGCATAAAAATCTTTTGAGCATTAGGTCGTTGTTGTACAGCGTTTTGACATCGCTCATTGAAAATGCG
>JBDNGW010000312.1:0-2762 GCA_041689735.1 Leeuwenhoekiella sp.
CTCGGGTCGGAACTTTGCCGCCGGCTTCCTTTAGATTCCACCTCGCAGTGGACACCCTTGCCTTAAGCTAATGGTAGGTAACTACAGACCCCCATAACGGACTTGCACCGTCGAGTTAGTTGCCATGCACGGCACACAACAATTGAAAATCAATTTGAATTGACTTTAAACAAACTCTTAAAGACCAAATCTAAATAGTTGTTGGTCGGTTCTTATTATTTTGCGATCAATGACTGTTTCTAAACCTTATTCTACATAATTGGTCTTTTTTACTCAAAAACGGGTCATTTCCCATTAAAAATGGGTTATTTATCGCAAAGATTTTTAAATCCGCCTTGTAAACTCCATCTTTATGCATCGCATGAAGATGTCTGGACTTATAAAATATTTGCTAAAAAAAATCGTGCTGCACGGACTGTTCTGGTGTGGGGTTTTGCTGTTTTTTATCTTTTTCTTTGGGCTGGAGAACACAACTTTTGAAACGGTTTTTACGTTTTCGGCAATTTTACTGCCGGTTACCATTGTTACAACTTATACGTTTGTTTACAATTTGATCCCAAAATATGCATTGCTTAAAAAGTACGGGGAGTTTGTATTATATTCCTTCTATGCACTGGTTATTTCATCCAGTTTTATTATTTATTCGGCATTTTATGGGCTTTTTTTAAGTTTGCCAATGGCGATAGATTCCGGATTTCCAATAACAAAAAGTCTGCTTTTTTTAAATGTTGCGGTTTATCTAGTGGTCATTTTAGGCTGCGCTTTTAGTTTGTTGAAACAAAACTATAAAACAAGTACTGCAAACGAAATTCTGAAAAATGAAGTCTTGGCCGGCGAATTGCAGCTTAAAAAACAAGAACTGTTATATTTAAAAATGCAGATTCATCCGCATTTTCTTTTTAATACACTGAATACCTTATACGGTTTTGCCCTTAAAAAAAGTGAAGAAACGCCGGAACTGATCTTGAAACTTTCTAGTTTATTGGATTATATTTTATACCAAACCCAAAAATCAAAAGTACCGTTAATACAGGAAATAGTATATATTCAAGACTATATTGCCCTAGAGCAAATGCGTTTTAAGGAAAAGCTAAATGTTGATTTTGAATGTGATCCCATTCCCGAAGAAATAGAGATCGCGCCCATGCTCCTACTTCCATTTATAGAAAACAGTTTCAAACATGGAAAATTGAACAGCGGTCAGATAAATGTCGAAATTCAACTGAAAATCACCGAAAAACAGCTCTATTTTCGGTTAAAAAACTCTAAAATCGACTCTTTTAAGGGTCAAAATGAAAGTTTGCATAAAGGGCAGCAAAGCGGAATCGGGCTGGCCAATTTGCAAAAAAGACTCGCTCTTCTCTATAAAAACACCTATCAACTGAATATTGAAAACGCACCTGATTTTTATGAAATTTCGCTAACCTTACCTATTAAACATGCCCCATAAAATAAATTGCTTGGCCGTAGATGATGAACCCATAGCGCTTGAAATTCTTGCAAATCATATCGCAAAAATTGAGCGGCTTTATCTTGTACACACGTGTGCAAATGCCACCGAAGCTTTCAATTACTTGAGCAGCAACCGTATCGATCTGATTTTCTTGGACATCAACATGCCTGGAATAACCGGTATCGCTTTCGCGAAAGCGATAAACTCCCGAACCAAGATTATTTTTACCACTGCTTACCGGGAATACGCCGTTGAAGGTTTTGACCTGCACGCGGTTGATTATCTGCTCAAGCCCATATCCTTTCCGCGTTTATTAAAAGCGGTGGAAACCTATCTGAAATTGTATCAAAACAAACCGATAAGTGAATCGAAACCAGAACCGGAACCCAAATTCATCTTTGTAAAAACAGATAGGCAAATGGTGAAAATAAGTTTCGAAGACATTTTGTATGTAGAAAGCCTAAGCGATTATCTCAAAATTTACTGTGGTGGTATGATTTACACAGTTCGCGAAAAAATAAGCGCTATTGAAGAAAAATTACCTTCGGAAAAATTCATGAGGATCCACCGCTCCTTTATCGTTGCGCTCGCTCATATAGAATCGTACACGAACGAGCAAATGGTAATTAAAGGCAATTCAATCCCCATAAGCCGAAGTTATAAAGAAGCGGTGTTACAAAAATTAGGTAAATATCATTGAAAATCGGCGGTTTTCATACGGTTTTCAATTCGTTTTACATTTTACCACATGGGTTTTGGTCAGTTTATCATATAAATTTTGGTTATTGTCGTCCCATAAAATCCAAATGGAAGGAATAATTAGAAATCCAAGTATGGATTTCAAAAATTCGCGTATTGCCCCTTCTTGGCTTTTTTCGTAGTCCTTACCGCTTTCCAGCGAAATAACTTTCAGCTTAAAAATTCGGTGGCCCAGATTGCCTGAAAATAAGGGATACCAGACTGCTCCTATCAACAGACTGAAAATACCAGCGTAGAGAATATCCGTTAGTTTGAGTTCTTCATTAAAATATTCCCAATAGGACTGATCAAAAATTGCGTAAAGGCCGATAAGGCAAGGTACATAAATAAGTCCTTCAACTATTGTTGCTTTAAGTCGGTCGCCCTTGCTTGCCAATGTGTATCCAAAAGTTTCTGTGTTATTCTGTTGCATTTTTATAATTTTGAGGTAAAGAAAACTTTGAGAAATTAGCTGAAAATCCTGCGATAGGGCGTAATAGAATTGAGGTTAAAAAAGATCTTTTGAGTTATAATTATCAATCACATATCATTTTTTATCGTGTTTTAAAAA
>JBDNGW010000313.1:0-3910 GCA_041689735.1 Leeuwenhoekiella sp.
AATAAGAAGAATTATAGTCATTGACTGTATGTATATATTGTCTATATTATTTTTCCGCAGCTTAAATTGAGCTTAACGGACTGCATTGCTTAAACATTGCATAAACATAAAACCGTAATTTTCAGATAAAAAATATTAAAAAGCCAAATCTTTAAAAACTTAATAATCAAGCTTTACGTATTAGTTTTAAAGAAATGTACATCGCGTTGCGGAAAAGGTATGCTAATACCGTTTTCCCTGAATTTTTTATCGATTTTAAAGCGTAGTTCACTTTTTATGCGCGGATCTACAAAACTATCGTGAATAAAGAAATACACGCCAAAAAGCAGTGCACTATCGCCAAAATCTTCAAAAAGCACAAAGGGTGTTGGGCTTTTTAAAACCCCATTTTGCTTATCTGCACAGTCCAAAAGTATTTTTTTTACCAGTTCTGTATCACTTCCGTAGGCCACACCCACATTTACCGCTTCCCGGGTAGTACTATGATTCTGGGTGTAATTATAAATGACCTCGGTCATAAATTTGTGATTGGGGATGATAATCACTTTATCATCGCGCGTTATCGCACGGGTGGTACGCAACTTAATTTCAAAAACTCGGCCCACCTTATCATTTAACTCTATGATATCGCCCACTGCCAGCGACTTGTCCACCATAATAAAAATACCGCCTATCACATCCTGAAAGAGTTCCCGCAGCGCAAGACCAAGACCTACTAACAACGCGGCTGAAGCGGTAAGAAGTACTGTAACGTTTATCCCAGAAGCGCTAAGTGAAAATACGATGACGATGAGATAGGTAAAGTACCGTATAAATTTGAAGATACTAATAAACTTAAGCTCATCCTCCCTATTCATTCTTCGGGTGATAAAACTTCGAATGAACCGCAACAATACGGAAGCAACCACAAAGGATACAACCACCAGCAGCACTCCACCTATAGTAAGACGAATGGCGTTCTCACCTTCGCCAATAGAATAACCCACGCCAAGAAATTGCGCTATAGATGACCAGACATCTTCATGGATACTGTTTTTTACCGCCTCTGCACCATCTGCAATATTATCCTGTATCCCGTCCTGCAACATAATTAATATTTAAGCCATTTTAAAAGCTCTTTGTAGGTAGGTTTTTTACCGTACATCAAAATGCCAACACGGTATATTTTTGCCCCAATCCACACCGTAAACATAAAACTTGCTATCAATATGGATACAGAAATGGCAAGTTCCCACCATGCCACCCCAAAAGGAATACGCATCAGCATTACAATGGGAGAGGTAAGCGGAATATAAGAAAAAACAACTGCCACGATGCCGTTCGGGTTATCAATAACGGCAAAAAAGCCAACATAAATGGCCAACATCAGGGGCGTAATGAGCGGCAGCATAAATTGCTGTGTATCAGTCTCGCTATCTACGGCAGCACCTATGGCCGCGTAAATAGAACTATATAAAAAGTAACCTCCTATAAAATAGATGATAAAAAATATGACCAGGGTGACCAGTGGCAATTTGAGAATATCAAGTATTATAAGTTCTATCTTATCAAGATCTGTGGCTGCCATATTGCTCAGCGGTACTTGACTCGCTGTAGCATCTATACCCAGAAAACTGATAAGGGCAAAAAGCAGTACGCTACCCAGAATAATCCAGATTGTAAACTGGGTTATACCGGCAAGGGTCGTCCCTATAATCTTGCCCATCATTAGTTTAAACGGTTTGACCGATGAGATTATGACCTCAATAATCCGGTTGGTTTTTTCCTCTATAACACTGCGCATGACCATATTGCCATAGATGATGATAAACATCATGAGCAGGTAACCTGCACCACCGCCAAAACCGGCCTTGATCCAGTTTGACATCTTAGAGGTACGTTCTCCAGTAAAATTTTCGATATTTATGGAAACCAGGGTTTTGGATTCTTCGATCATATCCAGGTCTACGCCACGGTCTATCAACTTTTCATCGGTCAGTTTTTTCTCTATTTGTTCTTCCATCGCATCTAGCGTAGAAAACCCGGGAACTTCCGAACCAAAAAAGCGTACAGTACTCGGCTTGCTTTTTACATCCTCTGGAATATAAAGCAGCCCAAAATATCCACTTTTACGTACACTTTCTAAAGCGTTATCCAGCCCTATGGGTGACAGGTCCACATAATTGACCTCCTGTGTATTTTCAAATTCCTTATAAAAAAGACCTGAATCATCGACTACGACAATGGTGCGCTGCCCGTCCTGATTTATCTGGGTAAGGTACACAATGAGAAAAATCATTCCCACCGCGATCATAGGGCTTAAAAAGGTCATGACTATAAACGAGCGGTTGCTTACGCGCGCTTTATATTCCCGTTTTACGATAAGGCTAAGTTTTCCCATTTAATTACTAGAGCTGATGGTTTGTATAAAGATTTCATTTACCGAAGGGATCACTTCCACAAAGTGATTTACCATCCCTTTTGTGGTAAGATAGCGCAGTAGATCGTTTGCACTGCTTTCTTCCGGCATCTGGACGGTCCATTTAAGATCGTGGTCATGTATCGTCCTAAAGGTCGCCGCGGTGACTTCCCATTTTTCAGGCATGGTCTGCATCACAGCAGCATTCAAGTGCTGACGGGCATCATGGGTATCCTCGGCAGTTTCCAAGCCTATCTCATAGGTATTGGAGCGGTAATTGCGCTTGATCTCGGCCAGATTTCCGTCAAGTATCTTATTTGATTTATGGATCAGGGCAATGTGGTCGCACATAGCTTCTACAGATTCCATACGGTGCGTGGAGAATATAATGGTCGCGCCGTCGTCCCGTAGTTTCAGGATCTCATCTTTGATCAAATTGGCATTTATGGGATCAAAACCGCTGAAAGGTTCATCGAAAATGAGCAATTTTGGCCGATGCAATACGGTAACGATAAACTGTACTTTCTGAGCCTGCCCTTTAGACAGTTCCTGTATTTTTTTATCCCACCAGCCGCTTATTCCCAAGCGCGAAAACCAATATTCGCTCTGTTCCTTTGCATCTTTGCGTGACATGCCCTTGAGCTGCGCCAGATAAAGCAACTGCTCCCCTACTTTCATTGATTTATAAAGGCCACGCTCTTCGGGCATATAGCCTATATTGACTATATGCTTTTGTTGCAACGGTTCACCGCCCAGTGTTACCGTGCCCTCGTCTGGGGCGGTAATTTGGTTGATAATACGTATTAAAGTTGTTTTACCAGCCCCGTTCGGGCCCAAAAGGCCAAAAACGCTTCCCTGAGGAACGGCGATGGACAGATCATTAAGTGCGGTGTACTTGCCAAATTTCTTAGAAACGTGGTCTGCGGCAAGAAGGTATTCCATAGTTATGTAATAAGGGCTAAAGATATTGAAAACGGTTGAAGCTCAAGGATTGTTTGCGCTTTTTTTAAAGCGGATAAATGAGCCTATTTGGCCTAAAATTGCAATAAAATCGACGAATACTGATAGAAAACGGCAAATTAGATCATTTTCAGCTGAAATGCATATGCTTAAAGCGCCAAGTTGCCCAAATTATAGTATTTAAAAAAAATATAGATGAACCAGAAGAAGCGTTTTATGGCATCAAGACTTTTTTTAGGGTATTCTATTAGTTTAATTTAGAAGAATAGCCTGCCTTTGCCAGCTGGAGATTTTTTTTCTGAAAAGGTAAACGATGTTCTGGCAGTCATTTAATACTATCTATATACGTAGCATAAAGCAGCTCTGTATACCTTGGTTTATTGTTGGAGGAAGATGGGATTCTTTCTGAACTTTGAGAAGCAGGCTAGGTTAAGTCCATAAACGATTTGTTATTCGCAGGATTTCAAAAAATTGGGAGCAAACCTTTTGTTTATGGGCAAAGTCAGTGCTAAAAAAGTGGATCTAAATGTTCAAAAGAGAACCATAAACTTA
>JBDNGW010000314.1:0-3159 GCA_041689735.1 Leeuwenhoekiella sp.
AATAAAATTAACCATTTAAGGTCCCTGAGCCTGCCTGCCGTTTTTAGGTGGGTAATTTTTTGTTACACACGCAAAGCGAAGTGCAACAAAAAATTGTATCGAAGGGACGGATAATTTTGTTCAGGAGCAAGCAAGGAACTTTGGGCTTTACTTCGGGTGGGACTTCCAGTGAGACTTCCACACGATCGACGATGAACACGGACTTCTTCCATAACGACTGGCGATAGCTTAAATGATAACGCGAGGACTTCAATAACCGGCGATAGTTTATATATCAACACCAGAACTTCCTTGGAAGCCCAAGAAAAAGCATTGGAAATGCAACAGGTCGCTTTGAAAGAACAAAAAGCTGCATTGGAACTTCAACGGAATATTCTCGACGAACAGAAAGCAAGCTTAGAAAAGCAGCAGCAGGAAATGGATAAAGCAATGCAGGAACAGGAAAAGATCAGCAAAAACGGGTTTTTTATTATTGCCGATAATTCACGAGATGATAATTCAAATGACGAGCTAGATGCCAACTTACTTTACCTTGTGGACGGCAAGGATATGACAAAGGAAGAAATGAGCAACATAGATTCAAAAAATTTCGAATCTATGGATGTTGTCGAAGATGCTGAAATGATGAAAAAATATGGCGACAAGGCAAAAGGAAAAGATGGCGTCATTGTTATTAAGCTAAAAAAGGAAAATAAAAAATAAAACAAACTGAAATTTACAAACACTTGCTAAAAACGGCTGGAACTCCCAGCCATTTTGCTATTTTTAAAGTAATTATCAGAGATGTCCTAAAATGATTTAGCAAAATTTATGAAAAAGAAATTCTTTAGAGTGTTGGCCAAAGTGAACAAAAAAATCCTGCCCAGTTACACAAAGCAAAATTTAGACCTTACCAAAGCATCAAAAGTGCAGTTGGCCATTTTTGGTTATAAATTGTGGATTACGAAAAACGCCCTCGAGTAAATAATCCTCGGGGCAAGCCCACGAGGCATTTAGAGGGATTTTTTTTTGATTGATGAAAACCATCCGTTTTCAAACTTTCCTCAAAAAACGCGAGGCAAGCCTCGGGGAATTAAACCCAATAGAGATTAAATTTTATTAATTTAGAAATTCAGAAGCGTGCGTATGGGTACATTTCTCAGTTTGTTGCGGCCTTTGAGCGCTTCCAGCTCTAGTAAAAAGTTGAATTCAAGAATCTCACCTCCACATTTTCTAACGAGGTTACTGGCCGCCATTGCGGTTCCACCAGTGGCGAGCACATCGTCATGCAGGATGACTTTGTCTCCCTTTTTAATGGCATTCTGTTGCATTTCAAGCGTGTCGAGTCCATATTCAAGTTGGTAGGTTTCCACGATTATTTCACCGGGCAACTTACCGGGTTTTCTGATGGGAATAAAACCCACGCCCAATTCCTGCGCGAGCAACATACCCAGTAAAAAACCACGCGATTCAATGCCCACCACATGATCTGCGCCCAGATCCCGCAGCGGGTCGGCGAGTTTTTTTATTGCATTTCGGGTCGCCTTGTGGCTTTTGAGCAAAGGGCTGATGTCTTTGAACAAAATACCGGGTTTTGGGAAATTGGGGACGTCTTTTATAAAAGCTTTTAAATCCATGCCGAAATATATTATTTTCCCCTAAAATCAAAACCTCCTTTAAGTAAACTTTATCTTTGCCGCAGTCACATAAAACTGTAACCATGGGAATTCTCACTACGCAACTTATCGCCTGTCTATTTGGCTTTACTGCAATATTGATAGGCGCTTTTGGCGCACATACGCTCAAGAAAAAATTCACGCCCCAGCAGATGGAATCTTTTGAGACCGGGGTAAAATATCAAATGTACCACGCGTTGTTGTTGCTTGTTCTGAGCTTTAATCTGGGCTTTACTACGACATTGGAAACTACTATTCCGCTTCTCCTTACTTTGGGAATCGTGCTTTTTTCTTTCAGTATCTATGGACTTTGTCTGAGCGGCGCTTCGGGGGAAAAATGGAAATGGCTGGGACCGATTACACCATTGGGCGGTCTTCTGCTTGCTGCAGGTTGGGCGCTGCTTTTCTATAATTTCATCAAAGATATTGTCTAATCGTCATGCTTAGAAATCACCCTAAAACATACGTTTTTAGAATAAAAAGGCTGTTTTTTTGAAAATAACTTAATCGTTATATTTTTTGATTTCTGGAGAAAAACCACTGGTAAAGGCTGTTTTTACAGTGATATTAGTGATTTTCTCATACTTGACAGTCTCGATAGATATCTGGACTGACAAGTCTCCTTTTGTTCAGAACTTCAGTGTTCACAATAAATCCAATGATAAATACAATTATTTCCGCCTACGGCAAAATCAAAAAACATCTATAAAACCCTATTTCACAAGTTCATCACCTATTTTTCCAGCGGGTGTTAGAGCTGTCAGGTCTTCGAAACCTGAAAGGTCTCATTTCGTTCAGAACTTCAGTATATGCAATAAATTAAAGTAGGATGCATTTATTTCCGCCTACGGCGAAATCAAATAATATTAATAAAAAGCCGATTTCACAAGGTCGGCAGCCATTTTTCCAGCGGCCAATAGACCTGTCAAGTTTCAAAACCGGGACAGGTCTCATTTCGTTCAGATCTTCAGTATATGCAATAAACTAAAAAAGAATGCACTAATTTCCGCCTACGGTAAAATCAAATAATATCGATTAAATACCGATTTTACAAGGTCAGCACTCACTTTTTTTGCAGTCCGTTCAACATTAAAACCCGGTTTCACAATTTCAGCTCTCATTTTTCGAGCGGCAGGTAGACCTGTCAGGTTTCAAAAACCTGACAGGTCTTGGTTCGTTTACAACCTCGGTATTCAGAATAAATCAAATGGGAAATGCAATTGTTTCCGCATATGGCGAAATCAAAAAACATCGATTAAATGCCGATTTCAAAATGTCTGCACTTATTTTTTCAGCGACCGATAGACCTGTCAGGTTTCAAAAACAGTATAGGTTTCATTGCGTTTAAACCTTCTGTATTTACAACAATAGTCCGTTAAGTTTAGGTTTAAAATACTGAACATCAATAAAATAAGTTAAAAATAATTGCATCAAAAATAGGATAACTCCCTGATTATCTGTATATTAGTTGTTTACCAAAGCAGTTAAAATATGACGCTCAGAG
>JBDNGW010000315.1:0-7952 GCA_041689735.1 Leeuwenhoekiella sp.
ATGAAGATTTTTGATTATGATGGGGATGGGAAAATAACGCCAGATGATAGATATAGGACAGATAAGAATGACAACCCAACTTTTCAAGGAGGTCTAAACCTTACCGCAAATTATAAAAACTTTGATTTAAGTGTACTTTTTCAAGGCGCCACAGGCGGGGAAGTGTTTTTGAATTTTAATGAGACCGGTACCATAGGGAATTATCCGTCATTTATTTACAATAATCGCTGGACGGTGGACAACCCCAGTAGCGTTGATCCTAGAATTACGGATAGGGCTGATCAATATTACAGCAATGGGAACACCTACTGGAGACAAAATACTGATTATTTAAGATTGAAAAACTTTGAGATTGGTTACAACATACCACAAGAAATAATTGAAAAGATAGGTATTAATAATTTTAGAGTCTATGCAAATGGCACCAATATATTTACTGTCACCAATTCAATTTTTGATCCTGAAGGAACTAGTGCCAGCGGGAGGGACTATCCCAACTCTAAAATTTTAAGTCTTGGTGCAAATTTAACATTTTAAACTATGAAAAATAAAACACGTTATATAATGGTTCATCTTAGAGCTACGATTTTTTTGACATTATCTTTCCTGATGCTGGGGTGCAATGATGATTTTGTAAGTATTACCCCCTTGAGTGAAGTTTCGGAAGAAAGTGTTTGGACCGATGAAGGTCTGGCCACAGCAGCTGTTACCGGTATATATAATGGACTGGGCGCTGGTGGTTTTGGGGAGCAAATGCTTGCATCCCTCTCCGATGAAGCGATTTTCACCCACACGGGGAGGGGTATAAATACGGTAATGGAATCTCGTGCAAATTCAAATGATACAGGTTGGATAGATGCTACTCATGACTGGAATGTAATGTATCAGTACATCCGTGCAGCAAATATTGCCATAGAAAAATTAAATGAAGGTACTTTAGAAAATACGGAACTGAATAATCGTTTATTAGGTGAAGCTCTATATTTGAGGGCTTACTACTATCATCAGTTGGTTCGGTTTTACGGGGGCGTACCGCTTTTGGATTCACCCTTAGATCTTGATTCTGAATTCAATATTCCACGAAGTACCTTCGAGGAGAGTATTAACTTTATAGTCGCTGATTGTGATGCAGCTTTTAAATTGCTGGACGGCAAAAACCTTGATCCTGGAAGAGCAACTGCTGCAACTGCCTTAGCGCTTAAATCGCGTATTCTGTTATATGCAGCAAGTGACCTGCACGATAGTGCTATAGCATCTTCCAATTCCTCCTTGATCTCAGGATATTCCAATCCTGAATTAATAGCATATACATCAGGAACTCAACAACAAAGATGGGAAACAGCGAGGGATGCTGCTAAAGCGGCTATGGATTATACAGGTACCGGTTATCTGTTTGGCCTCGCGGAACCGGTCACATCTGAAGAAGGCGAGCAAAACTACTCAAATATAGCCCTTTCAAGAAATGGAGGCGAGACAGACATTATCTGGGAAAGACAATATGTACAGCTGTCTGGCCCAGGCAGGCAAGTAGGTCTTTTTAACGGTCCAAATGGCTATCATAACTGGGCGGGTAATACACCGCTGCAAAACCTTGTTGATGCTTACGGCATGAATGATGGGTCTGAATTTAGTTGGGATAACGAGGCAGAAAGTGACAACCCCTATGCAAACAGGGACCCACGGTTTTATGCAACTATTTTATACGATGGTGCAGATTGGAAACCCAGACCGGCTGATGCTGCTGATAGAGATCCCGCAAATCAAATTCAGACGGGAAAATATGAGATAATGATGGATTCAAAAAAGGTCATCCATTTTGGTCTAGACACAAGGGAAGGACCTATTGAAGATTGGAATGGTACACGAACAGGCTACTATTTCAAAAAATTCATAAATCCAGATGCTGATTTTGTAGATCAGAATAATTTCCAGACCATTCCCTGGCCATTTTTCAGGTATACTGAACTGGTATTGAATTACGCAGAAGCTTTACTGCAAAGTGGAGGAGATGAAAATGAAGCAAAAACATGGTTGAATCAAATACGCTTTAGGGCGGGTATGCCTGCGATTACCGAATCTGGACAAGGTCTGATGGATGTTTATAGGAATGAAAGACGTATTGAACTTGCTTATGAAGCACACCGTTATCATGATGCAAGACGATGGATGATTGCACCTTCTACAATTGGAGCAGAAGCCGAAATTATTGAAATATCTGGGACTTTAAAACCTGGAGCTACTGTAAGCACGTATACATATGATAGAGAAAATTATAATTATACTTATGATCCTTCGGTTATAGATCCTGGTTTTGAAAACCGTCTTTGGCTTGATAAAAGCTATTATATTCCTATTAGGATTACTGAAATTAACGCAAATACCGCTTTGATACAAAACCCAGGTTACGAATAAAAAAAATAGCATTCAAAAGCCCCGTAAATTATTCTACTGGGCTTTTGCCATTTAAACAAGCATACGGTCATCGCGAGATGGCCGTATGTGATTATAAGAATTTGGCTAGATTTATTTCATGATAAAAGTTATTAGATTTTTAATACCCGCGCTTATTTTCGGTTTAATCTCGTGCAAAAAAGAATACAAGCTTTCTAACAAGAATTCAGAGCAAGAAAATATTTTCTCCAAACTTTCCGAAGAACAAACTGGAATAAATTTTTCGAATGGTCTCCCGGAAGATATGCGCTACAATGGTCTGCAGTATGAATACTATTACAACGGTAGCGGCCTGGCGGTTTCAGATTTCAACAATGACGGTCTGAAAGATTTATTTTTTATATCTGCTCTGGAGCAACACACGCTCTATCTCAATGAAGGTGGACTTACATTTAAAGATGTATCGCATGGCACAGATATTAAGGATGAAAAACATTTTTCAACTGGGGTAACCATCGTAGATCTTGATAATGATGGCTGGATGGATATTTATATATCCAATTCAGGAAAATTTACAAATCCCGAAAGCAGAAGAAATAAACTCTATATTAATACGGGCTTGACTCCTGATGGTATTCCTAAGTTTACAGAAGAGGCAGCAGCATACGGTCTTGATTTTGCCGATTGTTCCTCCCAAGCTGTATTCTTTGATTACGATAAGGATGGTGATCTGGATATGTACCTCCTCAACCATTATCCTTCTTCCTATCCTGCTGATAAATCCCTTGCCCAACTCCTGGAAATTGATGGAGGTGTGGCAAATGACAGATTGCTTAGAAATGATAACGGAATTTTTAAAGATATCAGCAAAGAAGCGGGTATTATTCAGAATAGACTTGAGTACGGCTTAGGTGTAGCCGTAGGTGATGTTAATAATGATGAATGGCCTGATTTATACATTTCAAACGATTATACCGGGAAGGATCATTTATATATGAATAACGGTAATGGCAGCTTTACAGATAGGATTTTAGAGGCCACTGATCATATCTCCTTTTTCTCGATGGGTAATGATATGGCGGACATAAATAATGATGGTTGGCTGGATATTATGACCGTCGATATGATGGGTGAAAGCAGTTATGATGTCAAAACAAGTATGAGCGGTATGAATCCCGCCGCTTTTCAAGAAGCAGTAGATCTAGGTTTACATCACCAATACATGTACAACACCTTGCAGCTCAATTCTGGGTTCTTAGATGAGAACAAGGTTCCTCAATTTTCTGAAATTGCGCAACTCGCTGGCGTAGCAACAACAGATTGGAGCTGGGCGCCCCTATTTTTTGATATGGACAATGATGGACTGAAAGACCTTTTTGTTTCCAATGGGATTAAACGGGATTTCAGAAACAATGACTTTGTGAATTATGTAAATAAAAAACAGGATTCAATTAAACAGAATGAGCAATTTGATCCTAAAGTATACATCGTTGATGTGCTAGATAAAATGCCAATTCGAAAAAGAGAAAATTATTTCTTTAAAAATAAAGGTGATTTAACTTTTGAAAAAATGAATAACACCTGGGGCACCGGTGACATGAACAGCTCCAATGGGGCTGTATATGCTGATTTGGATAATGATGGTGATCTTGATATCGTGCTCAATAATACTGATGATCCTGCTTCCATTTTAAAAAACAATTCCATAGAAATGGGATTGGGGCATCAAATAACCTTTAAGCTTGAGGGACCAAAAAAGAACCGCAATGGTATCGGTACACGGGTTATCGTAAAAAAAGATAGCAGTTTGCAAATGCAGGAAGTTTATACTTCAAGAGGTTTTTTATCAGCTGTTGATCCAGAATTGCATTTTGGTCTAGGTGCTGCAATGACTTTTGACGTGGAGGTAATCTGGCCAGACCAGAAACGTGAATACCTTAAAAATCTAAAGGTAGATGGAACAATTACCTTGAGCCATACAAATGCTAAAAATCTGGAGAATAGCCCTCCAGAACCGGTAAAAGCGACGATTTTTCTGGAAAATAATCTAAAAGGTTTAGCGTACTCTCATAAAGAAAATGAGTTTAACGATTATGAAAGAGAAAGTCTTCTGCCGCACAAAATGTCACAAGAAGGCCCAGCAGTTGCCATTGGTGATGTAAATGGGGATGGTCTAGACGATATGTATCTGGGTGGTGCCCTTGGTCAAAAAGGAGTAATGCTCCTACAGCAAAATGACGGTTCGTTTCTAGAAACCAATCAAAAGTTAATGGAAAAAGAATCAAAATATGAAGATATTGCGGCTATTTTTGTTGATGTAGACCAAGACAATGATCTTGATCTATATGTAGTAAGCGGTGGTAATGAGAATCTTGAAGGTTCTCCATTATTAAAAGATCGATTATACGAAAACGACGGCAGCGGAAACTTAGAATATAATAGGAACGCATTGCCCAATCTCGCGATCAGTGGTTCCTGTGTGAAGCCGGCAGATTATGATAATGACGGGGATATTGATTTATTTATAGGTGGTAGGCAGGTGCCTGGTAAATACCCTGCACCAGCCAAAAGTTATTTGCTTGAAAATAAAAGTGTTAAGGGGAAAATAAGCTTTACAGAAGCACAGGAACCACTACAGGATAAATTATCAAAATTAGGGATGGTAACCGATGCGGTCTGGATAGATCTTAACAGCGATGGATTTCTAGACCTGATTGCTACGGGAGAATGGATGCCCATAAGCGTATTTGAAAATCAAATGGGAAAGGAATTAGAAGAAAAAACCAGCGAATATGGCTTCGACAATTCAAACGGATGGTGGTTTAGCCTTACCGCTGGGGATCTTGATAATGATGGGGATCTTGATCTTGTTGCCGGTAATCTTGGGCTCAACTATAAATATCATGCTTCCTTAGAGGCCCCGTTTGAAGTCTACGCAGCCGATTTTGATAACTCGGGAACAAACGATATTGTTTTGGGGTATTATGATAACGACGAACTTGTACCCTTGCGGGGAAGACAATGCTCTTCAGCACAAATGCCATTTATCAAAGATAAATTTCCCAGTTATGATGCTTTTGGTAAAGCCACGGTAAAGGATATTTTCAACAAGGAGCAATTGCAGGAATCCACGCATTTAAAAGCCTACAATTTTGCAAGCATGTGGTTTGAGAACAAGGGCGGGAGTTTTGAAGCGCATCAACTTACAAATGAAGCTCAGGTATCTTCGATAAATGCCACGTTGATAGAAGATTTTGACAAGGACGGTAATCCTGATCTCCTCTTGGCCGGTAATCTTTACGAGGCAGAAGTGGAAACACCTAGGGCTGATGCATCGTATGGTATTTTGCTTAAGGGAGATGGAAAAGGGAGCTTTTCCGCAGTCAGTCCAAGTGAGTCGGGTATTATGGTGAAAGGGGTGACTAAAGCGCTCCGTAAACTATTAACTGCTTCTACGGAGAACATTTTATTCATCAAAAACAACGACGCTCCACAGATTTTCAGGCTAAATGAGGCCGAAAAAGATTCCACATCAGTAGTCCTGAATGTGGAATAAGTACCTAAAGCATGTATAAACCTGAGCCTAAGCTATCTGAGACTGCCCAGGCATCGGTATGGGATAATTACCATCCGGTCCTGGCACAACTGGCGGTGTGCTCTCCCAAGTAATTTGTTCTGGCATGAGTACCTTTTCAGATTTCATGGCCTCATCCCAAGTGATCATATTTCCTGTGTAAGTGGCCATACGCCCCATTATTGCGGTAAAAGTACTTTTTGCCCCAAGCTCTGCATCGTTAATTACCTCATTGTTTCTAATCGATGCAAAAAGGCGGTCATGCTCTACTTGATAAGGATTAGGATCCTCTCTATTGCTATATTCAAAGATAGGTTGACCATCGAGGTCTACGATGCTTGCCGCACCGGCATCGTTCATCTCAATGGATCCTTTAGAACCTTGAAAATTCTCCCCTACTTTACTCCACGTACCCGGTTGATGACGGCACTGGCTGGCAATTACAGCACCACTGGGATATTTAAATTCCACAAAATGATGATCAAAGATCTCACCGTGTTCAGGGCCGGTTCTTATCTGTCTACCACCCATACCTTGGGCAGATTCAGGATACTCCCCTATAAACCAGTTGGCCACATCGATATTATGAATATGCTGTTCTAGAATATGATCGCCACATAACCAGGTAAAATAATACCAATTGCGCATTTGATATTCCATTTCACTTTGATCTGGCGTTCTGGGTCTGACCCAAACGCCGGCACTGTTCCAATATACCTGACCAGAGGTGATCTTGCCTACCGCGCCTTCTTTTATCTTATCTGCAATAGCGAGATAGTTATTCTGATAGTGGCGCTGTAACCCTACAACGACATTCAATTTCTTTTCCTTGGCCACTTTTGCCATTTCCAATACCTTGCGAATCCCTGGCACATCTGTTGCCACAGGTTTTTCCATAAATATATGTTTGCCAGCGTTCACAGCGTACTCAAAATGGTAAGGTCTAAAACCGGGCGTAGTGGCAAGGATAACGACATCAGCCATATCTATGGCTTTTTTGTAAGCGTCTAAGCCCACAAATTTATTTTTGTCCTGAACATTTATTTTATCTGTTCCTTCAAATTCTTGACTCAAAGCGCTTAGACTTTCGTTTAAACGATCTTCAAATGCATCAGCCATAGCTACTAATTCTATATTCTCATCGGCTTTTAAAGCTTGATTGGTGGCTCCTGTACCCCGGCCTCCACAACCGACTACAGCAAGTTTTAATTTTTTATCATTAAAAATATTCGCCATAGCCCCCATTTCGAGAGTGGGTAGCATCATACCAGCGGTGAAAAGTGCCGTATTTCTACAAAAATCCCTTCTTGTAGCGTTTAAATGAAGTTGCTGCTTTTTTTCGTTGATTTTTTTCATCAGTATTTCTGTTTAGTTAATAGTACTATTCGCTCCAATAATATGTGAAATCTCCCTTTACAGGAGGATAGGGCTGTCTTACGATTCTAAAACCCACAAAAGGAGCATCGGTGTTCCACCATTTGCTTTTGGGAAACTGTGGGTCACGCATTTTCCATTTTTCTGAAGAGGGCATGCGTGCCGAACTTCTTAAATCTTCAGGATTATCATAATAAGAACCTCCTCTTACTACCCTTCCATATTGCTTCGTTGGTTTTTCCAAAGGGTTTTTAGTTGAATTGCTTCTTTGTTTATAGATTTCAGATACGTATTGATCTAACGTCCATTCTGATACATTGCCATACATATCATAGAGACCCCAGGTATTTGGTTTCTTTTGACCTATTTTATGGTATGTATTGTCGCTATTGTTAAAAAACCAGGCATAAGCATCGAGTTCGTCCCTATCATCACCAAAGGAATAAGCGGTCGAGGAACCTGCTTTTGCTGCATATTCCCATTCCGCTTCCGTGGGGAGCCTATAAAAATATCCTGTTTTGGCAGAAAGCCATTCACAGAACTTCGATGCGGCATATTGTGTTACGTTTCCAACTGGGAGGTCTGTACCGGTGCCCATTCCCAGACTCATGTC
>JBDNGW010000316.1:0-4761 GCA_041689735.1 Leeuwenhoekiella sp.
GATTTGGAAAACGACCTTATTATTGTCTAAATCGATATGAACAACGCCAAAACTTCGTTGTGCGATCACTTTCCCTACGCGATACTTATTCGGTTCACCTGTAAAAGCGGTGTAGGCATGCGTAAGTCCGCTAGATGTAAAATCAATTAAAGGATATTCAAGTCCCTCCACACTCATTTTTGAAAATTCGGAAATATGCCGGTCACCGCTCAGCACAATTACGCGTTTGTCCCCACTGCTTTTCAACAGGTTCAAAAAGTGGTCTACTTCCCTGGGAAAATTACCCCAGGTTTCAAAACCGTGCTCAGCGCTCAGCAATTGTATACTGCTCATTATAGTAGTATAATCTGCCATATTATTATTTAGTTCATCCCGAAGCCATTCCCATTGCCGCTCGCCCAGCAGTGTGTTATTACTGTCCAGCGCTGGCGTATACCGCTTTCCCGGAACGGAAGAAGGAGTAGGTGCACTTCTAAAATAACGGGTGTCGAGCATTATAACTTTTATTTTTTTACCACCTTTATCGAAAGTTTTTGAATAGTACACGCCTTTCTGCTCACGACGAGGATCTTTCTGGCCCACGCCCAGAAAATCAAGAAAAAGCTGCTGACTTTTATCCTTTTTGCGCCATTCTTTTCCGGCGTCGTTCTTACCGTAATCGTGATCGTCCCAAGTGGCCATGATGGGGATTTTCTGCTTTACTTTCGCGTAAGCGGGATTGGCATCCTGTGCCTTGTACATGGCTTTCATCTTATGCATATTTCCGGTATCTGCATAAATATTATCACCGCCCCAGATAAAGAGATCAGGCTCTAAAGCACTTATTTGTGCCCAGAAAGGATTAGGCTCCCCCACTTTATTACAGGAGCCAAAAGCAATGGTAAATTCATTTTTTGTTGCTATGGAATCAAGCCCCTGCGCGTAAAATATACTGCTGAAAAGGCCAAAAACAAGGAAAAAAGGTACTTTTAAATTCATAGTATAAAACTTTTCTGAGCGGTAAAATTAAGGAATGGTATTTTAAATGCATGCTATTAAATTGTAACTTCGCCCCGTATGGAGCAAGATGAAATAAACCAATTGAAAGCGTTGCTTTCCACCCCAAAAAAAATTGTGGTTGTACCACATAAAAATCCTGACGGAGATGCCATGGGTTCTACTTTGGCGTTGTATCAGTATTTGAAAAAAAACGGACATGATGCTACGGTCATCACGCCAAACGATTATCCCCAGTTTTTAAAATGGCTGCCCTTTGAGGAAAAAGTGGTAAAATTTGATCAACAGAACAGTCGCGCAGTAGAGTTGATCAAAGATGCAGAAATTATTTTCACCCTTGATTTTAACCATTTGAGCCGCACTGGTGATATGGAAAAAGTCCTTACCATTGCCACAGCAGATTTTGTAATGATAGACCACCACCAGCAGCCAGACGATTATGCGGTTGTTACTTATAGTGATGTACATATTTGCTCCACTTGTCAAATGGTTTACCACACGTTTGAAATGCTTGACGCGACCGGAAGCATAGACGCAGATATGGCCACCTGTCTTTACATGGGAATCATGACGGATACGGGTTCGTTTCGGTTTCGTTCCACCACATCGCTCACCCACTGCGTCATTGCGCAGCTTATTGATAAGGGCGCGGACAATGCCTTTATTCACCAGCAGATCTATGATGCCAACAGCCCCAAACGTATGCAATTGTTGGGAACGGCACTCAATAACTTAAAGGTACAGCCCGAATATAAAGCTGCCTATATAACAATTACCCAGGAAGAGCTTGACGCGCACAATTATGAAAAAGGCGATACTGAAGGATTTGTAAATTATGCACTATCGCTTCAAGATACCCAACTTGCCCTGATTTTTATTGAAAACAAGCAAGAAGGCATCATTAAAATATCACTGCGCTCTGAAGGGGACTTTTCGGTAAATGAGATGGCGCGGGAGCATTTTCATGGAGGCGGTCACATCAACGCCGCCGGCGGTCGCAGCGACCGTACAATGACCGAAACCGTTGATTATTTTATTAGTATATTGCCCCAGTATAAATATGCCTTAAATGCGTAATTCACTTTACATTCTGCTTTTATTGGGCTTGGCCTGTTGTAAAACCCCAGAAGCCAGGCGCCCTATGTCACAAAGTTCCGGCTCTTATATAGATGCCTCTATTGCGCGGAACAAAAAAATGAATAAAGCAGAGGAAAATGCTATTTTAAAGGTAATAAAACAGCATCCAGAGCAAAAATTTATCGCTTCGGCAGACGGTTTTTGGTATGCATATAAGGTCAGGATAAAAGACAGTTTGAACCAAAAAATGCCTGAATTGGGCGATCTGGTTTCTTTTGATTATAATATTGAGTCCATAGCGGGGGAAGAAGTAGTTTCAAAAAAAGAATTGGGCACACAAACGTATCAGGTAGACCAGAGCAACCAGGAACTTATTCCTGGCTTGCGCGCCGGCATCAAACTTATGAAAAAGGGAGAAACCATGACCTTTCTATTTCCCTCTCATAAAGCTTTTGGCTATTACGGCTACGAAAATAAGATAGGGAGCAACCGACCCATAAAATCAACGGTAACCCTAAAATCCATTACCATAAAAAACCAGCAAGAACAATGATGAATAAAAATATAGTTATAGTACTGGCGCTCCTTTTTACGATGTGGGGCTGTGAAGATAAATATCCAGATTTAAAAGATGGCCTTTATGCCGAAATCGTGACCGATAAAGGCACCATGATCGCCGAACTTTATTTTCAAAAAACCCCGGTGACCGTGGGCAGTCTTGTTTCCTTGGCCGAGGGGACCAGTGATGCCGTGGATTCAACCTTTAAAGGAAAGCCTTTTTATAACGGTCTTACCTTTCACCGTATCATTAAAGATTTTATGATACAGGGCGGCGATCCAGAAGGCACCGGCAGTGGTGGCCCGGGCTACAAGTTCTTTGATGAACTGCGTCCCGATCTGCACCACGATACGGTGGGCATTCTCTCTATGGCAAATTCTGGCTATGGCACTAATGGAAGCCAGTTTTTTATTACTCATGCACCTACTCCACATTTGGATGGTTATGATATGGAAGGAAATTTGAAAAACTGCGAAAACCCACGTACAGGCTGTCATACCATTTTTGGCAAGCTAGTGGAAGGTTTTGATACGCTGAACGCCATCGCCAATCTGGAAGTGCCCAACCCACAGGACGGCAAACCTACTACTCCTGTAACTATTGAGGAGGTGAATATTATTCGCAAGGGTAGAGATGCCCGTAACTTTAACGCAGCAGAAGTTTTTAAAGAAGGAATGGACAACAAAATAGAGGAAGATGCCAAAGCCGCTCAGGAACTGGCTTCAAGAATACAGGAAACTACCGACTCTTTTGAAGAAAAACGTAAAAAAAGTAAACAATTGGATAGCGGTTTATCCATTTACATATCTGAAAAAGGAGATGGAGCAAAACCTAAAATCGGCCAGACCGTGCTGGTAGATTATGCAGGATATTTTGAGGATGGTCAATTATTTGACACCAATATAAAAACCATTGCAGATAAATGGAATATGCAAACCAGACCTGCTGCGGAAGCATATAAACCATTTGATGTGGTTTATGGCCCAGAAGCCGGAATGATAGCCGGTTTTAAAGAAGGTCTTCAAGAGATGAAAGTAGGTGATAAAGCAACTTTGTTTATCCCGTATCATTTGGGTTATGGTGAACGTGGTTATGCAATAATCCCACCAAAGACCAACCTTGTTTTTGAGGTGGAAATCCTTGGAATTAAGTAAAATAAATAGATTTTAAAGCGTTCCAGACCTGACAGGTTTCAAAAACCTGTTAGGTCTTCCAATGCTGGTTTCAATCGAAAAACCGCTAAAAAAGGCGATTTTAGGCATTTTTAGCGATTTTTTCAATAGTTAAACCTCTTATATTTTACGCTCATACGTTTAAATAATGGTCAAAAACAGGTAAAACAAGCCATAATCTCCGCTTTCTACAGCGGAATCTGTTGCGAAAGGCAATGTAAGGTACCAAAACCCCAAATAAGATCTATGGCACTGATGCCTATTATCTCCCGACTGGGAAAACAATTGGCCAGAATGTTCAAGGCTTTGCGATCATTAGGATCGTTAAAGGTTGGTACGAGCACACATTCATTAATGATCAAAAAGTTGGCATAACTCGCTGGTAATCGTAAATTTTCAAAATCAAGTGGTTTTGGCATTGGTAAGGTGACAATATTGGGCGATTTTCCGTCCTGTAGTTTTGAATTTTTGAGTCGGTGCAGATTATCTTGGAGGACGTTATAATTGGCATCATCCACATTATCTCCAACTACGGTAACAATGGTATTTTCATTAACAAAACGGCACAGATCATCTATATGCCCGTGAGTATCATCTCCCTGAATACCTTCCCCTACCCAAATGGTTTTTGAAATACCAAGATATTTATCAAAAATCGCTTCATAATCAGCCTTGGTAAGACCGGGATTACGTACCTGTATATCTGGGTGCAGCAGGCATTCTTCGGAAGTGATCAAGGTGCCTTTACCATTCGTTTCCAGCGCGCCACCTTCCAGAACTACCGGCTTTCCTTTATAAATTGCCTGCGTAAGAGGAAGATTAAGGATCTGTTAAGAAATAAAGTGACCGAATTATAGGCAGTTATTTTGTTTGACCACAAGGCGAAAAACGCAGGCATAGCCGTAGCTATGACGAGTATTTTCAACCTGCCTACCGGCAAAGGCAGGCGCAGTGGGC
>JBDNGW010000317.1:0-11221 GCA_041689735.1 Leeuwenhoekiella sp.
GCGCGCCAAAACAATGGAAGAGACGGTTGCGGATCAGCTCCTGAATGCCAACTAATGCTCGTTGCAGCACTTGGAGATCAAGTTGGAACTCAGGCAACGTTGGCACGCGCCGTTGCCTACGCGGCAAATCCCCGTCTAGAAATTACCGGTGCCAGTGCCATATCCGGTGCGGATGTGATTGTATCGAGCCTCGGTCCCAATGGTGCCAACTGGGCACTTACTTCCGTGCTCGACAATGCGTTTAGTTTCGCTACGCGTCAAGGACGCCGCGGACGAGGAACGCCAATCTTTTGGGCAAGTAGCAACGGTAATAATGTAGATATTTCGCTTGACCAGATCGTGTCGCATCCGAATGTTATTGCAGTGGGTCGGTCACGGCGCAACGACACGGAGGACAATTCAGCACGCGGGGGCCAATTGGACTTTCTTGCGCCTGGGGTGAATGTAGTCAGCACAGCTTCGGGGGGTGGAACAAGAATGGCCACAGGTACAAGCTATGCAGCACCACTAGCCGCTGGAGTTGGTGCTCTCGTTTTGGGCATTAATCCAGATCTCACCGCCGAAGGTGTGCGACGGATTATGCGGGATACCTGTGATAAGATAGGTGGCGCCAATTATGATTCTTCCGGACATAATGATGATTATGGTCACGGCCGTGTAAACGCTTTCCGCGCGATTATTCGAAGCCTCCAGTCAATATCGATAAATGGTATTTTTGATACCGACCACGACGGCGATCGTCTCGGCGAAATTCCGGTTACAAGTCCATGGGGTATAGGAACTTTAAAATTCCGAGCGAATTCAATTACCCATCTTGCTATGGCCCCCAACGGGAGAAGGTTGAATGGGTGGTTATTGAACACAGTGGACAACCGTTTTCCACAGAAAGGGAATTTTATTGGCAACCGTAAATCGGAACTGCTTGTGACAAGCCCTTGGGGAATTGGGGTGCTTCAACAATTCCGGTCTACCTATAGAGCAATAATGCTTGCTAGAAACGGTACTCGCTTCGGAGGCTGGCTGCTCAACACGGCGGACAACGAGTTTGGTCCAGTGGGTGATTTCGATGGCGACCTCCGCAAGGAAATTTTGGTGCACAGCCCCTGGGGAATCGGAGTGCTAAAACTAACGACTGGCCCGAGTCGAACATACAACTTTCAACTACTGATGATGGCGGCAAACGGCACGCGTTTTGACGGCTGGTTACTTAATATCACCGACAACCAGTTGGGCCCTGTTGGTGACTTCGATGGTGATGGACGGGATGAAATTATTATTTTTAGCCCATGGGGGCTTGGGATGCTCAAACTCTCTGGCAGTTCCTTCGAAGTGGTGATGATGGCCCCTAATGGGACTCGCTTTGGAGATTGGCTTCTGAACACCGCCGATAATTGGTTGGGCCCGGTCGGCGATTTTGATGGGGACGGTAGGGACGAAATTATGATTTCTAGCCCGTGGGGACTCGGGATGCTCAAACTCTCAGGCAATTCCTTGGTCGCGGTGACGATGGCCCCTAATGGGACTCGCTTTGGACAAAGCCATATTCTTCATTTCAACATTAAGTAATGTAAATTCTCCCATCATAACCTTTTCAAATTACTCATAACCAAGAACTTACTATTCTTAAATAATAGTCTATTTAATAAGTCTCCAGAACGCTAATTAAGATATGTTCCGGTTCACAACAGTCAGGATAGGCCGTAGGATTACATGCAAAGCTTTACAACCTGCTAACATTTGTTTTACTCCAGCCCCGAATAAAGATTGTCAGACCCAGATAAATACCGAAATAAATACGAAGTGGTTTCAATAAAAATATTATATTTATATAATTGAAAATCAGAAAAATAGACTGATTATTGATTTCAATACGCCCAAATATTTATTGTACTATGGATGTTAACCTTTGTATTCAAAGGGATATTAAAAATTATAATTTGAATCCATGAAGCATTAACTGGTCTTATTTAATTTAAATCCAAAAAACATGAAAACTTCGCAGCGTTTATTTCCCCTACTTATTTTGCTTATGGGCATTTGTCTTGGCAGTTGTGGTGATGATGACAATACCCCTACCACCTTAAATTATATTACACCTAGTGATTTAAGTTCTCAATTTGACAGCCCAGAAATAAGACCCCTTGCAATATCGATGAGGGGGATTGCCCAGTTACCACTCTAGGCAATATTGTCATCGTTACGAAATGTCCGAATCCAGCAGCCTGCTTAGATTTGTTTAAAGATAGGCGAATATGGTATATCTTGGAATATATGCCTTACAAAGATTTAAACTATACATTTTTCAATGCTGAAGGTATTGCGGTTGCAACCACTACCAACCTATTTATTGATTTAAAAGATTTTCCGGAATGGAATTTACTCCCATTACAGTATGAGGAAGGTTTTAACGGGGAAATATTATCGGTGCTGGCCACAAATTTTGGGCCAAACAGGGAAACCCTGAAGGCCGAAATAGGCAACTAGAGTCAATTCACATGCTTTCCATTAAAAACACCTTCTTTATGAAATACTGGTTTATACAAATAGTATTTATCATGTGCGTGCTCTTCTGCTCACAATCCATTGCGCAGGAGAACGACGTTATTGAGATTGAAATAGCTCAAAAGTTACAATCCAAAGGAGAGCAGATTTTGTTTCGGGACAAGGATTCTGCATTCCACTATTTTGAGAATGCTTACGCAATATTTCAAAGACATCAAGACTGGGCCCATGCTGTTAACGCCCTCCAGTACATTAGCGCTACAAGCAGTATTCACTTTGATCTTTCTAGGTACAAAGCTTCAATTATAAGTGTAGATTCCATATTAAAAGAGAGAAAGGAATATTTTGACGATCCGGAATATAGGTCTATCAGAAATGCCCATTTCAACCTTCAGACCGATTATTACAGTATGATAAAGGATTTTCAAAAATCCAGGGAGTATGCTGTAAAACTCAAAAATCAGATAGAGAATATCCCTGAAGACCAATGGACAAAGGATGATATACAATATCTGGTCAAAGCATACGAGTATGAAGCTGCCTCATACAGTGATGAGGGAAAATTTCAACTTGCCCTAGACCTCTATGAAAAGAGCCTGAGAATATCCCTTAAAGAACTGGATGAAGATTTTGCCGCCGCTACGTACAGGTTAATGGGTGATCTCTATACGCGATTACAGGACTACAAAAAATCAAACGAATATTTAAAAAAAGAGCTGACCAAAGAATTGGGCCAGGGAAGCAGCGCAAAAAATAAAGTCGTAAAGTCCTGTTATGTAATAGCCCAAAACTACGGTAGACTTCAAAAAATAGACAGTGCCAAGTTTTACCTTTCCCTTGCCAAAAGACGATTACAAAGTAGCGACCCCTTGTACTACGAGTATTATCAAATTTTGGGAGAAGTGTATCAAAAAGAGGGCAACATGGATCGGGCATTAGTGGCCATGGATTCTGCCCTAATCCTAATAAAAACCTCCAACCTGGGAGATTATCGAATGGAAAATGCGAAATTATATGCACGGCGGGCTTTGATGTATCATCAAAACAACGACTATGAGCTTGCGTTGTCTGATTATCAATCTTCTCTAAAGAAGCTCGCTGCCGATAGCACGGTTGCGCTTGGGGTCTGGGAAAACCCATTCCCTGAACAAATCCAGAACAAAGTAGAATTCCTTAAAGTACTGAAGGATAAAGCCATAACCATTAAAGAAATGGGCAATAACAAAGCAGCGTTACTGACCACCCAACTTGCCATTGAGGTACTGGACAGTTTGAAACCTACTTTTCAAAATGAGGGTGACAAACAACTTTTAATAGCAAATGCGTATGATCTATTTGAAACTGGATTGGCCGTCACTTACGATCAGTATCTTAAAGATAAGAATCCAAATCACCTAAAACAGGCGTTCTTTTATATAGAAAAAGGAAAGAGTGCGGTATTGTTGGAGGCATTGCTCAATACAAAGGCCTATCGATTTTCAGACATCCCAGTTCCCCTGTTGGAGGAAGAAGGGCGGTTAAAGTCAACCATAAAAAACCTAGAGCGACAAATCGCAAGAAAAGATGATGGGGAGGTTAAGGAAAAACTGTTCGAGAATAAAAAAAAATATCAAAAGCTCATCAAAAGCTTTGAAGACAATTATCCGTCCTATTATAACTTGAAATACAATCAAGAGGTGATTTCCCTCGACGAACTCCAGGGAAGTATGAATAGTGAACAGATAATGGTTTCCTATTTTTATGGGAAAGGGGCGCTTTATGCCTTGGGAATCACAAAAGGAAAGGTCGATTTATTGAAAATAGCAAAAGATGATCTGGAAAATGAATTGAATGTATTCAAAATTGCCCTAGCTGACCGTAGATCTCAAATTTCAGATTTTCAAAAAACCGGTCATTCCATCTATCAAAAGATACTTCAGCCTTTTGTGAAAGGACAAGCATATGACCATATGACCATCATGGCAGATGGGCCACTGCACTATATCCCCTTTGAAAGCTTGTACAATGGGTCCGAATATTTAGTCGAAAATATAGCCTTTGGCTATATAAATTCAGCAACCCTATTGCATCAGTTGCAGGCCGGAACAGTAGCAAACCATCAAGTACTGGCCTTTGCTCCCGATTTTTCAACCCAGTCAAAAAATTCATCCATCGATTTTGCGCCGCTTCCCAATTCGGCTCAAGAGGTGCGGAATATCGCAGATTATTTTCACGTTAAAACTTACTTTGGCAATCAGGCAACCCTGAAACATTTCAGGGAAAACCTAAAAGATTATGGAATTATTCACTTGGCAACGCACGCACAGACTAATGATGAAAATCCCGAATATTCTTTTTTAGCCTTTACCCCAGAGAAAGATGAGGAGAATCTTATGTATATAAATGACCTATATGCAACTAGGATCAATGCTGACCTTGTTACCCTGAGTGCTTGCGACACAGGTCTTGGCACTTTTCAAAAGGGCGAGGGGTTAATCAGCCTAGCGCGGGCATTTTTCTACAGCGGTGCCAAAAGTCTCGTCAATACGCTCTGGAAGATCAATGACAACTCGTCTTCGGAAATCATGGTAGCTTTTTATGAGAACCTATCAAAGGGGATGTACAAGGATGAGGCCCTGCGTCAGGCACAATTGTCCTTTATACAAAAACATAGGGAGGATAAGCTTTCCCATCCCTACTATTGGTCATCATTTGTGGTGAGCGGAAACGTGGACCCGGTTGTCAAAGACAATAAAATTTGGACGTACCTACTCTTGGGAGGACTGCTTTTGGTTTCCGTAATGGCAACGGTTTATATAAGAAGAAAAAGGATTTAATGTATAAATTCCCCCTGACGGCTCTGCATCAAGAATAGTCGGTCGGTTTCTAAAAATTTTTTAATCCAGTTCTTCAAGAATCGTCTGCGCTTGACCGGCCTTATATCCATCTTTGGCAACCAAATATTTCAGGTGTTTTTTCGCGACAGCTTGTTTATCGACCTTCAAAGCGGCAAGTGCAGCATACCAATTTGCTTCATCCACAAAAGAAGAATTGTCTAGGATTGCCCTATCAAATTCTGCAATCGCCTTTTCAAAGTCTTCCGTAGCCAGATAGGACTGTGCCAGGTAGAAATCAACATATTCGGGATATTCAGCTTTTTTTAGTTCCAAAAAAAGATCGATTGCTTCAGTGTAATTTTTCTGTTCATAGGCCACAAATGCCCTATATTCCGGCGTAATTGTGCCTTCGCCTCGGGTAATATTAAACTCGGTATTGGGATAGGCCTCATAATTCTGGGCATACAATTTGTCCAGATTGGACCCGGATAAGCTAAAATAACCTATTCCCACAACACCTATCAAGACAAGGATCGTGGCGGCAACAAGCCACTTTTCCCAGCCAGACTTTTTTCTCACTTCACTCGCCTGTTCGTGCTGTTGCAGTTTAGATTTGAGAATATCCTTTTCATGGCCCTTGATGGATTTACGCAGGTTTTCCTGAAACTCAAATTCTTCCCTAAAAGCCACATCTTTCTCAAGCCGTTCGCTAAACGCTGTAAGTTCGTCTTGGGTCAGCTCCTTTAGGTAATAGTTATCGATCCATTCTTCGGCTTTCATAATTATTGAGGTTTTAAGATACGTTCTTTCAGGGTCTTTAGGCAGCGGGATTTTTGGCTCTTGACAACATTGGCATTATTATAACCACCTTCGGCAATTATTTCCTTTATAGAAAGACCTCTGTAATAAAACATGGTGAGCAACTTTTGACACTGCTCTCCCAAGGTCTCAAAATACTTCTTTAGCAATTTTTGCTCATGAGAAAGCGATTCGTCCCCATCCATGTTGTCAATTGCCATACCTTCCTCTTTTGTTATGCTTAACACATATTCTGAATGAACCGCCCTTTGGTTTTTTTTCAGTGTTTTCATGATTAAATTCTTTCCTATTCCGAAAAGATAGGTGGAAAGGGTACTGGTCAATTCCTTTAGCCTCCCTGTTATAACATTTTGATAGAAAACAATATATGTGTCTTGATAGACAGACATCCAACCGCTCGTCATCATTCAGTCCATATTTCCTTGCAAAAAGCAGGAACTTTTCACGATTCTCATCGTACACTTCCTTAAAGGCAGTTTCCCCTCCTTCCCGCAGTTTTTCCAGAACATCATTTCCCACATGCTTTGCCATTAATACATTGATATTGAAGAATGTTAACATCAAAGATAAAAATTTCAAGACTAATGTTAACCTTCTCATCTAGTAATGTATAAAGAAGTGAACAAAAATATAATATCATGAAACCACTTAAAATTTTCACAATGATCCTAATACTGACCTTTAGCGGCAACGCGCACGCCCAGTTTTGGAAAGACTTAAAAAAACGTGCCTCAGAAGTGGCAGAAGAAACCTTCAAACGGAAATCGGAAGAAAAGGCCGAGCGCGTCACTTCTGATGCTTTTGACAGCGTTTTCAACAATGATATTCTTTCAAAAAAAGAACGCAGAAAACTAAGAAAGCAGGGAAACAATACAGAGAACCGTTATGAAGAGGAGAACCATGCTCCAGGAGATGAAGGCTATAGCCAAGAAATACCGGCTGAAGAAGGTTTTTCGGCAGCAACAAATTTTGGTTTTGAACCTGGTAACCAGGTCTTTTTTGAAGATGATTTTTCAAGGGATGTAATTGGTGATTTTCCCGCAAAATGGGATACCAATGGCTCTGGAGAAATTGTAACCATTAATGGCGAAAAATGGTATCAGTTAAAAAACGATTCCCAAACATTTCCTATGGTCAGTTCAGGACTACCTGATAATTATACCATAGAATTCGATTTACTGACACAAGGCTTCAAAGCTTCCGAACCAAATTCAGCCTGGTTAAATATTACGCTGGGCGATAAGCCAAAATTTGAAAAATTGAATAATTCTACGGAAACAAACCTTTCGTTCTCACAATATGGAGGAACAAGCACTTTGGTCAGAAACACTGTAAATGGTAAAACAGAAATCGAAAATAACCTTCAAGTTGATTATAGAGAAGCCATGCGTGGGGAAAGCAGGATTTCAATTTCCGTTAACGGGCCGCGGTTTAGGATGTGGGTAAACAATGACAAAGTGGTTGATGTGCCAAGATTGGTTCCGCGTGCAGGTTTATATTTTAAGCTTGAGCCCCGTATTTTACGCGAAGAAAAAGGAGAAACTATTTACATCAATAATTTTAGAATGGCCAAAACCGGTGAGGACCTGCGCAGCAAACTCATAAAGAACGGAAGCTTTACCACAAATGAGATACAGTTTGACTCAGGGTCTGCCAACCTCAAGGAGTCTTCGGTTTCCATTTTAAACCAAATGGGACAGGTACTTCTTGAAGAAACTTCAATCGCCGTAAAGATAGTAGGGCATACCGATGCCGATGGCAGCGAGGATGGCAACCTGCAACTCTCCCAGCAACGGGCCGAAACGGTAAAGACATTCCTCTCAACGGAATTTAACATAGATCCGTCCCGTATGCAGACCGAAGGTAAAGGGGAATCACAACCGGTAGTGGAAAACGATACCCCTGAAAACAAAGCCCAGAACAGAAGGGTGGAATTTATTAAACAGTAAAATAATCATTAACATTTAAAACCGAATATTATGAAAACGCGAGTAAATTTTAAACAGGTAATTTTCTTTATGGGTTGTGGCCTATTGAGCCTTAACCTTTCTTACGGGCAAGCAATACCCCCTTCGACCTTTAAGCACGAAGCGAATAGTGGTAACACTACAAACAATTACACCACTATAGACAATGCGGCTACCAATTCAAGAGCAGAAAAAATACTTTTTGTGACCCATGATTACGGTAGTGGGGGACCCTATGTAGCCTCACCTTTAGGGGTTTGGTATCAGGGCGGAAAATGGAAGATTTTCAAGCAGGATCGGCAACCCATGCCTTCAGGGGCCAAGTTCAATGTGCTGTCACAAACCCTAGCCGACCGTGGAGTATTTATACATACCGCACAGCGCAGCTCCATCTCCGGGCATATTACCACAATTGATAATGCAGCAACAAATAACAATCCAGATGCAAAGCTGGTGGTCACTCAAAATTATGGGACCTCAGGGCCCTATAATAACAATCCCATAGGGGTTTATTACGATAGCGGAAGATGGAAGATCTATAATCAAAACAGGGCAGCCATGCCGGTAAATGCGAAATTCAATATTATCGCCAATCACTCAAGGGCTTTTAGGCATACCGCTTCCAGCAGTTCGACAAGTCATATAACTTCCTTGGATAACAGCAGTACAAATAACAGTCCGAATGCCTTTGTGTTTGCAACACAGCTCTGGGAAGGTGTGTATAACCCGCACAGCGTCGGAGTCTGGTATAGTGCCAATAAATGGAAAATCTATAATGAAGACCGGGTTCGCATGCCAGCATCGTCCAAGTTCAATGTGATAGCATTTAGTTTGGGAGGTTCCCCGGGTCCGGACAATCCTGTTGTAAGAATACTTAAAAGGGATTTTGTTAACATCCTAAACCCTTTCCTGAGCACTCTCAGTATGAAACTCAACAACCATGGCGCACGCCATAGGGACAGCCACGGTGATGTAAGTTGGTATGCTGCTAACGATTCCCATATAGGACTGGGCAGTTACCGGTTGGATTTTGATATCCCGGAGTACACGCGGGGTCTTAGGGATAAAAAACATTACGTCAATGATATAAACCTGACCAGTGCCAGAGCCAATTTTGAAGGAAGGGAGTTGCATGCCACCTTGGTTTTCGAAGAGGACGGAAGTGAGTTGAAAGGTTATTGCTCAAATTGTGCCAAATTTAGGGAAGACAGGGCTACACCGGATTACCAATTGAATGACAACAGATGGGACGTACAGTTTCGTTTGGTTCCTTATGAAGGAAGCATAACCCTTGAAGTAGTTTACGTAAACTATCTAGGATCGGTAGATGGAAGTGTTTTTGGTGAACTTTTCGAGGGTATTGTCCAGAGACAGGTAATTCCTAAAATGGAACGGGCATTCCGGGATTCATTTAACGCCCAAAGAGGATACATTGCACAGGAAATACGAAGACTGGCGGCTGCCAGGGGCATAAATTTAGATGTCAGCAGTATCCGGGTTGATTATCATTGAGAACGATGGTGCCTAGTTCAGCCCATATTATGCAATGGAGAAAGCATGACATTTGGAATCAATTTAGGAAAATCAAGCTTTCCGGAAAGCAAACTATCTAAGTATACAAAGGTTTTTCAACGCATATCCAAAGCTCTAATGCATATTCTGGATTCAGGCAGACTTTAATTCTGATTTCCAAAAAGAAACCCCGAAAATAAATTTCGGGGTTTTTTCTTTTCTGATGTTAACCTTTTAAAAACAAATGGTATAATATGCAAAAAACTGGTCAAAGTGAACCACCCTCGTCGGACGAAAGTGAACCACTAATGAAATCGATTCTATTTGTAAAAAGCCAATGGCCAACAAACAAATGGACATGCGAAAAGTAAAGCAGATTTTTAAGCTCTACAACGAGGGCGTAAGCAAGCGCGAGATAGGTTCGCGGCCCAAAATATCGCGCAACACGGTCACCAAGTACATTGCCTTTTTCAAGCGCTACCGGTCTACCAATTACGAGGTCTCCAAAATGACCTTGGAAGAACTGCAAAAATTGTTCAAATTTGACCAAAGCCTAAAAGTGGTCTTTGATATCCGTCATGAAAAACTCCCCTTGATTCAATTTACACAAATGAACCAACCTTTGGCCACCTCCATTTCCCCCGATCCCGGCTTTTCGTGGAATGTGGGTTTGGCGTATAACTTTTAGAGTGTCAAATCTCTTCCTATCTTGTATGGTGCAAAATCTATTTTGAATCAAGCCAGAATAATATTAAGGGCGCTAAAACCCTCGAACAAAATCCAGATGGCCCAACTCGCCAACAACAAAAAAATATGGGACAACGTTCGGGACGGTTTTGGCCAACCCTATAGCGAAAAAAATGCAAAAGACTTTATACAAAGGCAAGCCAGAAGCGATACGGAAAAGGTTTTTGCCATAGACTGCAACGGCGAACTCTGCGGTCTGACCGGTTCGATTCTCCAAAAGGATGTCTATCGAAAATCGGCCGAGATCGGTTATTGGATCGGGGAACCCTTTTGGGACCAGGGAATTGCCACCCAAGCCGTTTGGTTTTTATAGTGCCCCGCCTTTGACAACTTGAAGTTGGTTCGTTTGTATGCCGGAGTATTTGAGTACAATGTGGGTTCGATGCGAGTTTTGGAAAAAAAAGATTTTGAGAAAGAGGGCATTTCGCGAAAAGCTATTTTTAAGAACGGAAAGTTTTGGAACGAGCACAGATATGCCAAGCTAAACGAATAAATAAAGCATAATGATGACTAAAATTGTTTTTAAAGATCTTTTTTGGAGAAGTCTCATAAACTGAACGTTTCTCAAGACATTATCCAAAACTCGGCTGTACACTTAATCCTACCTTTAATTGAACTTTTGCAAAAACTGTCCCGAGAAGATTGTTTGAGTATTTTAACGGTCGATTAAATATACTTTAGTTAAACAAAATGACATTTGGTAATCATTTACTTAGTAATTGTTACGAAATAAATTAACTGTTTCAGTTTTTTGCTGCACTTTTGTGCAATGGAAGAAGACGACAAGAAACTAGCGGATAAAATAAATTCATTCCTGCCCTATTTGAACGAAGGACAAAAGAGGGTTTATTTGGCCAC
>JBDNGW010000318.1:0-8717 GCA_041689735.1 Leeuwenhoekiella sp.
ACAAGGGCGTTTATAAAACCGGGATAAAAATACCCAATGCGCAAATGGAGGAGATCAACATTGAAAGAAGTTCGTTCCATGGAGAGTGGAATTACACAATATGGCCACAAATGTAGTCAGTTTATTTCGTAACATCCCCTAAGATCTTTATTAAAGGATTTACAGCTATTTCATTTAATTCGGATAAGGTATTACAAATCTCGATTTTTGGATAAAGTTTCTTTTCAATTTTCAGCGCTTTCATTAGATAGTCAACTGTTATTTCATTTTTATTCTCCTTCAATAATCTAGCACCTAAAGTCCGTTCAGTTGCTATTTCGCTTTCAAGCAACTCAATTCTTTTTTCAAACGATATATTTCCAAATTCAGATTCCATTCCGCCCTCAAGATACCCACGCTTTTCAAGTTGTTCCTGTCTATTCTGCATTTTTCATCTTGTTCCCATCTCAAAATTACACCTCATCTCGGATCCATTTTCTATCTTCTATCTTATCTATTTTCTCTTCTCTTTTTTATCTCTTTTCTCTCATCTCTCAACTCTGAACCCTGAACTCTAAACTCTAAACTCTTTTAACCCTCCTCTTTCCCATAAATATTGGGTAATCTAATTTCAAAGACAACTGCGGCAAGTCGGATAATAAATACCGTAGAACCGGCAATAATGGCTATAAATTCAGGATAAACGCGGTAATAATCCAGAAGTACGTAAACCAGTCCACCGATTATACAAGCACTGGCATAGATTTCCTTCCTAAATATTATGGGTATTTCGGTACATAAAATATCGCGGATAACACCACCAAAACAAGCGGTCATCGTTCCCACGGCCACACAGATTGCGGGATTAAGCCCGGCCCGCAGGCCTATTTGTACTCCGGTAACGGTAAATAAAGCGATGCCTATGGTATCAAATAGAAATAGGCTGCGCCTAAGGTATTTTAACTGTTTTCTAAAAATAATGGCCAGGATTACCGTTGCTAAAATCAAATAGACAAAACTGATGTTGAGCATCCAGGTAACCGGTGTTTTGCCAATAAGTACATCGCGCAACGTACCACCGCCCACAGAGGTTACGGCCGCAACAATTAGGATCCCAAAAATATCCAGCCGTTTCCTCAAAGCCGCAAGAACACCAGAAATCGCAAACGCAATAGTACCCAACACATCAATAATTTCAGTGAGATCAGTCAATATTTTTTAATTTATAGATTCAATTCTTGTAGTTTACATTATGTTGTAAAAGGTAAAACAGGTCAATTTACACATGTTCACTTAATTGAGATGCTCATTGTCCATCTTTTGATTTTAGTTTAGCCTAGCCCTTCGACTTTGCACAAGATGACATAAATTATATCAGGACAATAAACACATATCCTTCTAATTATAATCTTATTTCAAAATCAAACAGTAAAAAATGCCAATTTGAGATATCTTCCTTCTAAACACTATAACTGTTTAAAAATTTACTTTTTACTATTTACTATTTTACTTTTTACTGTTTTACTAATTACTGATTTACTTTTTACTGCCACTGCAAACTGAGACTGCCAACTGCCAACTGCCCACTGAGACTGAAAACTCAACGCTGTGTATAAAAATTATAATCCTCCAGCACTTTATTCACAAAGGGCATCGGTTTTTCATCAGCGTTCACCTGCATCTGCCCCTTGAGCCTTTCTGAAAGTTTGACGATCACATTGTGGTTTCCGTTGCGGCGGGCAGTGTCATAAACGCTCTTTATGGTCTGCATGTCCCTATCTGAAAAAACGGTTACCTGCGGGTATTTTGGCACGTAATCTTCCGGGATGTCCACCAGCAGCGTTTGGCTCAGGCTTACCTTTTTCTTCTCATTGATCACCGTGGTCCCCGCGGCCATGTCCCCCAGGCGCTGGCCTTTCCCGTTCAATAAAATGGTAAATACCGCCACTCCTCCACTGGTCAGCGTGATATCAATAATTCGCATGATCCACCGGACAAAAAAACTGCCAAAACCCGGTTTGGAACCATTCAGCTTTACCACGCGCATGTTGAGCGCCGCCTTGCCCGGAGTGCGGCCATCCCACAAGGTTTCAAATAACAGGAAATAAAGAAAGGTTGGAATTCCCAAAACCATATAAAACACCATGACACTGCCAGGGTCGGTATTTATACCAAAACCGGCCAGGGCGAAAATAGATGCCAACCAGTAAGCGGCCAGTATGAGCATATCTATAAGAAAACCAAGTATGCGCTCCCCTATTCCCGCCACGTTTTGTTGTATACTTACATTTTGGGCGGTTTCTATTTGAAAATTGTCCATGAATTACTTTTCTTTACATTCCTAATAAAAAGACGATGCGTGAGGCTGCCTTTGTGAAGCAAAATAAAGCTAATTGGTTAAAATTTGAAAACGTTCTGGCCAATAATGAGCCAAGAATGTCACCAGATGAGCTTTCTGCGCTTTATATTGAGGTTACAGACCATTTAAGCTATGCGCAGACTTTTTACCCTGGCAGCAAAACGGCAGACTACCTCAATCACCTCGCAAGCCAGTCTCACCAGAAGATCTATAAATCAAAAAGGGAATCTTCCCGACGATTTATCACCTTTTTTACCGAGGAATTCCCGTTAATGTTCTACAATTATCAGGAACAACTTTTGCTCGCCTTTGGCACCTTTGCGCTTTTTTGCATTATTGGTGCCTACAGCGCAGCGACGGACGGCGCTTATGTACGCACCATTATGGGAGATGGCTACGTGAATATGACACTTGAGAATATAGGCAATGATGATCCAATGGCCGTATATAAACAAATGAACGAATCCGAAATGTTTCTGGGCATTACCGTTAACAACATTAAAGTGGCGCTTATGGCATTTGTCTTTGGCATTGTGGTAAGTATAGGTTCATTATTTTTTATGATGCAGAATGGCGTCATGCTGGGCTCTTTTCAATATTTCTTTTATGATAAAGGTTTATTATGGGAATCTGCCCGTACCATATGGATTCACGGTACTATCGAAATTTCGGTGATTATTGTGGCCGGCTGCGCCGGAATCGTTCTTGGCAACGGCATCCTTTTCCCAGGAACTTATACACGATTGGAATCGTTTAAGCGTAGTATGAAAAACGGACTCAAAATAGTGGCCAGCACCATTCCCTTCTTTATTATCGCCGGGTTTCTGGAAGGTTTTGTCACCCGCCACACCGAAATGCCAGATTGGCTTGCGATACTTATCATTGCCCTTTCCCTGTCCCTTATTCTATTTTATTACGTAATTTTCCCCAGAATTGTTTATAAACAACACGTAAATCAAACGATTAATGAACGAGCAGATAATCAACTTTAAAAGGCAGCGCGAGATAGGCGAGATTCTTTCAGATACTTTTAAATTCATCCGTCTGGAATACAAAGGCCTTTTTAAAGCCTTGATGCGCAACGCGGCAATTCCTTTTTTACTGCTGCTGGCGGCTTCTGGTTATTATGCGGCTACTGCGACAGATTTTACTTTCTTGACCACAGGTGGCATTTTGTCTGCCGCAGGAATTCTCGTAGGTATTTCTTTAGTGGGACTAGCGCAGGTCTTTTACTTCGGTTTTATGTTTGGGGCCATATTGCATTATATAAAACAATACAGTGAGAATAATGGAAAAGTAGATCAGGATATCATAAGCCGTGAGGTAAGAAGTTCGCTGGGCGGTATTTTAGGGCTTTCCATACTTACTGCGCTTATGCTCCTTGTGGGAATTGCTCTTTGTTTTTTCCCCGGGGTTTATTTATCTGTACCGCTGGCGCTGGTGTTTGCGATCTATATTTTTATGAATCTGGGTGTGGGCGATTCAATCACCGAAAGTTTTAACCTCGTAAAAAATGAATGGTGGACTTCCTTTTTCACTTTTGTTGTCATTTATATGATCGTGTATTTGATCGGTATGATTTTTCAGATTCCTGCGCTCATTTATACACTTTTTAAGGCCTTTACGCAGTCACAGGAAGTTTCTGGTGGTGATGTGAGTCAGATTTTTGACTGGGTCTATATTACACTTAACGTCATAGCCTCTGCGGCGTCTTACCTTTTTTATACAATCATTGTAATCGCTTCGGCCTTAGTGTATTTCAACTTAAATGAAAAGAAAAACCAGACGGGTACACTAGAACAAATCAATACAATAGGCGGCGACCGTTAATGCTGAAAACCAACTATCATATACCCGTTTTATTGCTGTTTTGGTGCGTCTCCCTTTCCGTGTCAGCGCAACAAAGGGACAGTACTGCTGCCAAACATAAAGTGGATAGTACCGCTGTAAAACAGGAAATACGCTATGACGAAAGCGCCATAAATCCGGTAGAAATCAATGAAAACGATCTAAAACACTACAAAAACGACGAGGCTTTTGATTACACCGAAGCTATTCCGCAGGATAATTGGTGGACGCAGTTTAATAATTGGCTCAACGGACTATGGAATTCTTTTATACATTGGATTCTGGACGGCAAAGAAGCCCAGGGCGTGCTGAAATTTTTCTTGCAAGCACTTCCCTACCTTATTATAGGCGGTGTGGTCATTTTTCTCATTTGGCTTTTTATACGGATAGATATGGGAGGTTCTCCGCTGCTGGGCAGTTCGCCAAATATGGTCATCCTCAACAGTGAAGAACAGCTCATCCAGCACGAAGATTTACAGGCGCTCATTGATGATGCAGTAAAAGAGAATAAGTATCGGCTGGCAATACGCTATTATTACTTGCTTGTTTTACAAAACCTGAGCAAAAAACAGCGTATAGATTGGCAAGTGCAAAAGACCAATCATGACTACGTGCATGAAATTCAAGATGCCGCGTTACGTGCTCAATTCAGTAAGCTTACGCGTATTTATGATTTTATCTGGTACGGAAGTTTTGAAGTGAATGAAAGCGCTTTCGCGAAAGCGCAACAGGAATTTTTAAACGTAAATAAAGGGATATGAACACGCGCTATAAAATCATGGCCGGGACATTACTGCTGCTCATTGCCCTGCTCGTTGTGGCTCAATCGACAAAGCCCGAAGAGCTCAACTGGTTTCCCAGCTACAGTGCCAAAGCTAAAATCCCACTGGGAACCTACATTTTTTATGACCAATTAAAGAAAATAACCGATACGCAACCCACCCAAGAAATAAAAATCCCCCCATTTGAATTTTTGTCGGATAGTTTAGACAACGGCACCTATTTTTTTGTGAACAGTGAAGTTTCCTTTGATCCTTCGGAAATTAAAAAGCTATTGAAATGGGTAGGTCGCGGCAATACGCTTTTTGTTTCAGCAGCCTATCAGGGCAATGATTTATTGGATACTTTAAACCTGGAACTGGCCACATTTTATGAGCAAACAAGCCTGACCCGAAAACCCTTATTAAACCTGAGCAACCCCAACCTGGAACGCGAGCGGCCTTATCTTATGAACAAAGATCTTGGCTCCTCCTATTTCAAGTCCATAGATACGGTAAATACTACCGTTTTAGGGGTTTATGATATGATGCGGGACGGCGATTCGACCAAAATTGAAGAGCCCAAGGTGAACTTTGTAAAAGTTCCTTTTGAAAAAGGGTTTGTGTACCTACATCTTTTTCCGCAGGCATTTTCCAACTTTTTTATGCTGGAAGGCAATAATAGTACGTATACCGCGGGGCTTTTAAGTTATCTTCCGAAGGAAAAAACCCTATTTATTGACCAATATTATAAAAATGGAAAATCGTTCAATACCTCACCGCTTTTCTTGATTTTCAGCAATAAATACCTAAAATGGGCCTATTATCTGCTGCTCATCATTGCGGTGCTCTGGGTTTATTTTGAAGGAAAGCGCAAACAGCGCAGCATCCCGATCGTAAAACCGGTGCCCAACCAGACTCTTGATTTTACCCGCACCATTGCTGGGATGTATCTAGAAAATAAAGACCACAAGCAGATTGCCCAACACCAGATCAATCATTTTTTGGATTATCTGCGCAGCACGTACAACACGTCCACAGCGCAGCTCAACGATGATTTTATAAGCATAATTGCCCGTAAAAGTGAAGAACCACGATCAAATGTAAAACAGTTGGTCGACACGATCATAACGATACGCCAACAGGCCGAAATTTCAGAACAAGAACTTATCAATCTCAATACGCAGATCGAAAATTTAAAGCAAAGATCTAATGGAAGAAGAACATAAAAACACAGAAAACCGAAAGTCGGAAGATCAAAATAATCCGGAAAAGAAGCAGGAAAAGCCAGTGAATTTATCTGAAAATGAATCAACAAATCAGCCAGAAAAGGCTATAAATCGGTTAAATACGACCGAAAATCAGCCTGAAACGGAGCAAAATTTACCTGAAAATTCATTTGAAAGTTCATCTGAAATTTCAGCAGAAGAAAACTCCGATATTGATTTTAAAAATCGAATTCCGTTAGAGGAACTGCATCAAACGGTAACCCAACTCAAAGCCGAACTGGCCAAAATAATCGTGGGCCAACATGAATTTGTCGAGCTGCTCATCGTGGCACTTCTGGCAGATGGACACGTACTTATAGAAGGCGTTCCGGGGATTGCCAAGACGATTACGGCCAAACTTTTCGCCCGCACGCTAAATACAGATTTCAGCCGAATACAGTTTACGCCAGACCTTATGCCCAGCGATGTGTTGGGAACTTCCATACTCAATATGAAAAACAGTACGTTTGAGTTTAAAAAAGGTCCCATTTTCTCCAATATAGTTCTCATTGATGAGATTAATCGCGCACCAGCAAAAACACAGGCAGCACTTTTTGAAGTTATAGAGGAGCGCCAGATTACCATAGACGGAAATGAATACGCAATGCAACCGCCCTTTATGGTACTGGCCACGCAAAACCCCATTGATCAAGAAGGAACCTACGCCCTGCCTGAAGCACAGCTAGACCGTTTTCTGTTTAAGATCAAGGTTGATTATCCCAAAATGGAAGACGAAGTGGCTATCTTGAAAACGCACCACGAGCGTACAAAACAGCCACTGCAGCTTATAAATGCAGTGTTAAATTCTGAACAGTTGGCGACCTTTCGCGAACAGACCAAAGCGGTCATCATTGAAGAAAAAATACTGAATTACATTGCCGAGATCGTCGTAAAATCAAGAACGCATCCTCATTTATATCTGGGCGGATCTCCACGCGCTTCACTTGCAATCATGAACGCTTCAAAAGCATTTGCTGCAATAAACGGAAGGGATTTTGTCACGCCCGAAGATGTAAAAAAGGTCGTAAAACCGGTTATGGGTCACCGCATTATTCTGTCACCGGAGCGCGAAATGGAAGGTATGACCCCAGAAACAGTGATCGATATGCTGGTACAGTCCGTAGAAATTCCCCGCTAAGTGAAGATTATAAAATTCATACAATCCCTTTATTTGAGCAAACGTGTTTTTTATGCGCTTGCGGTTATTACCGTGTTTTTCCTTTTTTCGTACTGGTTTCACATTTTTTATTCGGTAGGTTGGTTTTGCGTTTTAGCCTTATCAACGGCTCTTTTAGTAGATATTATTGCCCTTTTTCGGCCTAATAATGCTTTGAAAGCAGATCGTTTGTTGCCAGAAAAGTTTTCCAATAGTGACCTGAATACCATTCCTATAAAAATAAACAGCAGTTATCCTTTTAAAATTCGGATCAAAGCCATTGATGAGATTCCCGTACAGTTTCAAAAGCGGGATTTTAAAATGGAAATGGAGGTTGAAGCGCAAACAACAGAACAATTTTATTACCAACTGCGACCTGTGGAGCGCGGAAATTATATTTTTGGCAACCTGAATCTTTATATAAATACCCGATGGAATCTTGCGGTAAGACGCTACACCTTTAAAAAAGACCAACAGGTAAAAGTGTATCCTTCATTTATTCAGATGAAAAAATACGCCTTTCTGGCCATTGACAATAAATTGTCGCAATATGGTCTTAAGAAAATCCGTCGCATTGGCCACACGATGGAATTTGAGCAGATCAAGGAATACGTGACCGGCGATGACGTGCGTACCATTAACTGGAAAGCCACGGCAAAGGCGGCAAATCTTATGGTCAATCAATACCAGGATGAAAAATCACAACCCATTTACAGCCTTATCGATGCCAGCCGAGTAATGAAAATGCCTTTCAACGGACTCACATTATTGGATTATGCCATAAACAGCACGCTGGCGTTTAGCAATGTAGCGCTTAAAAAAGGCGATAAAACCGGTCTGCTCACATTCTCAAATACTATACAAAACCATCTGGCCGCAAGCAGTAAAAAAACGCATATCAATAGCATTCTTGAAGTACTTTACAGTATTAGCACCCGCTTTCTGGACAGTGATTATCGCCGTTTATATGCCGAAGTAAAACGAAAAATAAACCACCGAAGTCTGCTTTTACTTTACACTAATTTTGAGCACATTAGTGCACTGCAGCGCCAACTTCCATATCTCAAAGGCTTGTCAAAAAAGCACGTATTGGTGGTAATTTTCTTTGAAAATACAGAACTAAAAGAGCTTATCCAAAAACCAGCTGAAAACACTCCGGAAATCTACCACAAAACCATCGCTCAAAAAATGGAATATGATAAAAAACTGATGGTCAAAGAACTCGAAAAACATGGTATCCAGACCGTTTTAACCCCTCCCGAAGATCTCACCGTAAACACGATCAATAAGTATCTGGAGATTAAGGCGCGGGGGATTCTCTGATTCAGTTTTCAGTCGCAGTTTTCAGT
>JBDNGW010000319.1:0-11872 GCA_041689735.1 Leeuwenhoekiella sp.
AGCAAGAACAAAATGCCGAAAATCAGATCATTTTTTCCCCGGCCTTAAAGGGAATAATCGGATTTTCTACGTTTGAACCAACTTGAAACATTCATGATTTCAATTTTAACAATAATAGCAACGCTACATTAAACTAGAGCCTAGAATAACTAGACCTTACAGTACCAATTGCTATTGGGATTGTGAGGTCTATTTTTGTTTTCAATTAGCCCATTAACCACTCCACCACATCGTTCATCTTGGTCACGCGAATGATATTAATGGCATAATCCTGTTTTGGAACTTTGCAATATTGAGAGATCATGATATGCTCAAAACCCAGTTTTTCTGCTTCCAAGATACGCTGATCTATTCGGGGCACAGGGCGTATTTCGCCAGCAAGGCCAACTTCTGCCGCAAAACAGATATTCTTTGCCACCGCAATATCTTCGTTGCTGGATAAAATAGCTGCCACCACGGCAAGGTCAATAGCAGGATCATCTACCGAAATGCCTCCAGTAATATTCAGAAAAACATCTTTTGCACCCAGGCGAAAACCAGCACGTTTTTCAAGTACGGCAAGTAGCATATTGAGCCGTTTGGCATTATAACCAGTGGCGCTGCGCTGCGGCGTACCGTAAACCGCAGTGCTCACAAGCGCCTGTATCTCGATCATCAACGGGCGCATCCCTTCTAAAGTCGCCGCTATGGCTGTTCCGCTAAGATCATCGGCATTTTTGGAAATCAAGATCTCCGAAGGGTTGGGCACTTCTCGCAATCCGCTGCCCTGCATCTCATAAATACCAATCTCATGGGTAGAACCAAAACGGTTTTTATGTGCACGCAAAATGCGGTACACATGGTTGCGATCGCCTTCAAACTGCAGTACCGTATCCACCATGTGTTCCAAAATCTTGGGGCCGGCAATGGTTCCGTCTTTTGTGATATGGCCGATCAGAATTACCGGCGTAGATGTTTCCTTAGCAAATTTTATGAGTTCGCTAGTGGTTTCCCGAATTTGTGAAATACTGCCCGCGCCACTTTCAATATAATCGGAATGTAGCGTCTGAATGGAATCGATGATGACGATATTCGGCTGTGTTGTTTCGATCTGTTTAAAGATATTCTGCGTCTTGGTTTCGGTAAGGATAAGGCAGTTTTCAGCGTTGGGGTTGATGCGTTCAGCACGCATCTTGATCTGCTGCGCGCTTTCTTCCCCAGAAACATACAGCGTTTTATAGGGCAATGTCAACGCGATCTGAAGCATGAGCGTGCTTTTCCCAATCCCCGGTTCGCCACCTAGTAACGTAAGGGATCCCGGCACGAGTCCGCCGCCCAATACACGATTGAGTTCGCCGTTTTTGGTATTCATGCGCGCTTCGGCAATGGTGGAAATCTCATTTATTTTTTGCGGTTTGGCAATGCGTTTCGCCGTAGGCGTTTCAGATTGCTGCCAGGTTTTTTTATCTTCTTTCTGAATTATCTCTTCAGCAATAGTGTTCCATTCTTTGCAAGCGGTACATTGCCCTTGCCATTTAGAGTATTGCGCACCACAATTCTGACAGAAATAGGTTGTTTTTGTTTTTGCCATTATTTTGTTCAAATGAGATTAATCCCCACTCCCCACCCGGAATTGTGAAAATACAATTCCGACCTCCCCAAAGGAGAGGTATAGCATTACTGTATTTCAAGATTATTCTTTTGGTTTCTTTCGGTTATAAATGGGCAATACTACAAACGAAAGTGCGCCCAGCACAATTACCAAAAGTGTTTGGGCGCCCCAAAGAATCCAGCCAAAAGCTTCACCCGAAGCTTTACTGATATCAAAAACCATAAGCAATGCGCCGATGGCCACAGGATAAACACCAATACCGCCATTTGTTGCCGAAATACTGAATGATCCCACTACAAAAGCGGCTAAAATGATACCAAAACCCGTGTTTTCAAGCTCGGGAACGGTAAATTTAACGATCCAGAACATAAGGATATACATTCCCCAAATAAAAAGTGTATGAAAGATAAAGGCAACCTTGTGTTTCATCTTTAAAATGCTGCGCATTCCTTCAAGCAGACCGCTAACAAATTTCCTTACTTTGACCACAAACGTATTTTGAGACTTTTGCAAAACTTTGTAAAAAGCAAATAAGAGCAACACCAAAAGAACAAGAATGCCCGCTGTTACTAATGGATTGATATTTTTTGACTGTAAATAGGCAAAAAGATCATCGCTTTGCATAACCAGTGCAAGCGCTACAATGAGCAGAAGCATAACCAAGTCTGCAATACGTTCGGAAATTATGGTGCCAAATGCTTTTTCAAAAGGTATATTTTCATAGCTCGTAAGTGTAGCGCCACGCAGCACTTCGCCAGCCCGGGGAATGCCCAAATTTGCCAAATAAGCGACCATAACCGCCATAAAACGGTTTGCAAAAGCAGGTTTATATCCTAAAGGTTCCAGCAGAAACTGCCAGCGATAGGCACGGGAAAGATGGCTTAAAATACCAAAAACCAAGGAAAGAATAATCCAGACCGGTTCTGCATTTTTTATATTTTTCCAAAGGGTCGCGCGCTGCTCTGGACTGGCCGAAGCTAGCGAATACCAAATCAAAAAAATCCCCAGACCGAGGGGGATTATGGTCTTGAGCAGTTGTATAATCTTTTTACTGGCCACCCTTTATTTTAAAAGGTTTGTATGCTCATCTGGGAAAACGAGCGTGGGCTTAAATTGCTTGGCCTCTTCGACTTCCATAAAGGCATAAACGATGAGAATAAGCATGTCGCCCTTAGCCACTTTACGAGCTGCTGCGCCATTTAAGGTGATCTCCCCACTCTGGCGCGGGCCGGGGATTGCATAGGTTTCGAGGCGCTCTCCGTTTGTAACATTAACGATCTGTACGCGCTCACCTTCCAGGATATTGGCGGCCTCCATAAGGTCTTCATCTATGGTGATACTGCCTATATAGTGCAGTTCTGCCCCGGTGACCTTGACCCTGTGGATTTTTGATTTTACGACGTTGACTAACATAGCTGCAAAGTTACATTTTTTTAAGTGAGCGCAAGCGTATCGATAAGGCGCACATCGCCGGCAAAAACGGCAATAAATTCCCTAAAATCAACTGATTTTTGGTGTTTTTTTGCCGGTTTTAAGGTGTTTGCGTCGGCGATTTCAAAATATTCTAGCTTAAGGAGCTTGTGATCTGAAAACTGCTGCTCTACCCATTCTTTTAAATCAGCCGTTGATTTTAAGCTAAAATCAGCCTTGACCTGCTTTAAAATTTGGTAAATGAACGGGGCAGCCTGTCGATGTTCCGAAGTGAGGCGCACGTTGCGCGAACTCCGAGCCAGGCCGTCTTTGTCACGGCTTATAGGGGCGCCGATGATTTTTACCGAAATAGCCTCGATTTCCGCCAGTTTTTTAATGATTTGCAGCTGCTGAAAGTCCTTTTCACCAAAAAACGCTTTATCGGGCTTTACAATTTCAAATAAATGACTCAATACCGTACCTACTCCCTTAAAATGGCCGGGGCGAAAAGCACCTTCCATTACCTTGTCCAGCCCGGCAAAATCATAATCTATGCATTTTATTTCTTCCCCGTAGACCTCTTGTGGATCTGGCGCAAAGACAAGTAACATTTCGCCGTAAGGTTTTAAAAATTCAATATCTGCATTAAAAGTACGTGGGTATTGCTCTAAATCCTCTTTATTGTTAAATTGAGTGGGGTTTACAAAGATACTGACCACAACCTTATCACATTGCTGCGCTAAAGCAAAGTCAATAAGGCTTGCGTGCCCATCGTGAAGTGCGCCCATCGTGGGAACAAAACCTATGGTCTTTCCCGATTTGCGGAGGTTTGCAACGGCCTGTGAAATCTCCAGTCTTTTAGAATAGACTTTCATTAATTAAGATTAAGAGCTTGTTTAAAATAAATACAAACTGATTTTCTCCCGATAACTATCGGAATTGAGGTTCTGGCCAAGTATGAAACTCAATGAATATCGGGATATTCAATGATTTTTAGACAACGCCACGATTCACAAAACATTGTAAATCAGCAAGGAGTCCGTTTAAACAAGCTCTAACAGGCCGCAAACTTACTATATTACTGGGAATCTGCATAAAATTTAGTAATTTTGCATGTTTTTTAGTCTCAATAAGAATATTAAGAGTGGTTTTGTTAAAAGGTCAATATGCTTTTTGCAGCGTGGATCAAAACAACCAATTTATGGTAAAGGCTGACACTCTTGCCAAAAAAAGCAATTTATGAAAGATAAGAGGATATTGTATGTATCATCTGAAGTTATACCGTATTTACCAGAAACCGAAATCGCATCTATGTCTTTTGATGCGCCGCAAATGGTTAATAGGAAAGGGGGTCAAATACGCATATTTATGCCCCGTTATGGCAATATCAACGAACGCAGGCACCAGCTGCATGAAGTAATCCGCTTATCTGGAATGAACCTGGTCATCAATGATTTTGACATGCCACTTATCATTAAAGTTGCCTCAATTCCCAAAGAGCGTATACAGGTTTATTTTATAGATAATGAAGAATACTTTAAGCGCAAGGCCACTTTTACCGATGAGGATGGAAATCTCTTTGAAGACAATGATGAGCGCGCTATCTTTTTTGCCAAAGGCGTGGTAGAAACGGTAAAAAAACTGAACTGGGCTCCAGATATTATACACGTACATGGCTGGCTGGGCTCTTTACTGCCACTCTACCTCAAAAAGTATTACGCGAGTGAGCCACTTTTTAAAGAAAGCAAAATTGTGATGTCCGTATACAATTCAGGCTTTAAGGGCACGTTAAACGAACAGCTTATCGACAAGATCGCCTTTGACGGAATCGATAAAAAAGATATTGACCAGCTTAAAAATCCGACTTATGAAAACCTCATGAAGGTGGCCATAGATCATTCAGATGCTGCGATCATAGGCTCTAAGGATACTCCAGAAGAGTTAATTAATTATTTGAATACAACCAAAATACCTGTACTCCCTTTCAAAAAGAAAGAGGAATTCGCACAAGCTTATGAGGAGTTCTACACGAAAAAGGTATTAGACTAAAATTATGTTGAAATTGTTTAAAAATAGTGGCTTTAAGGCCATTTTTATCGCATCCATAGGTGTTCTATTATTTTCTTGTCAGGATGATTTCCTGGAAATAGGAGGTAATCTTGTAGATAATGTGAGTTATACCAGCGACAGTCTTACCCTCCCGGTAACTTCCTACACGCAGCCCTTTTTTAATGAAACCGGAATACAGACCAGTGGTTTGGGAGCTGGAGCATTGGGGATTTACAAAAACCAGATTTATGGGGAGACCGTAGCATCAACGCTCTCACAAGTAACTATTAATCCCGCTAATTTGAGTGTGGGAAATAATGTAACAGTAGATAGTATTGTGGTGACCCTACCGTACTACAGCACCGCAACTGGCTTAAATAAAAATGGTGAGACAGAATATAGACTAGATTCGGTCTATGGTAGCTCGATAATGAATATACGCGGATATCGTTCCAATTATTTTTTAAGTGATAACAACCCACAAGATGTTTCAGAAAATGCGGTTTATTATAGTAATCAACTGAAAGATTTCAATGGTATAAGAGGGAAACTACTTTTTTCTAAAGACTCCGTTGCCCCTTCCATAAAGGAGATTATAACCAAAATATTTCCAGATTCTTCTGCCGTAGATACCACGATAACTATAAATCGTACCGCCCCTGCTTTTCGCTATAAGCTTAAGGATGAAGAAATTGCTTACGTAAAAGAAATTATTTTAGATAAAGCGGGAAGTGATGTGCTCTTCAATCAGAATAGTTTTAAAAACTACTTTAGGGGCATATATCTCGAGGCAGAACCTATAAATGGCAATGGTTCCTACTTTTTATTCAACAGGTTAGCCTCCCAGATTCAAATTTTTTACACCGCCGATGGCAGCGGGAAATCCCGTTTGCAATCTTTAGTAACGCTTTCTTTAAATCCAGCCTCAGGGGCCATGGGCGTCATAGGTTATGCCAATAATTTTAAACCGGAAGTCGTTGCACAGGCTACAAACCAGGATTCCATTAACGGAGCCGAAGATTTATATTTAAAAGGTGGTCAGGGTAGTATGGCCGTTATAGATCTCTTTGGCGAAGACACAGATGGTGACGGCATACCGGAAGAACTAGAAGCGTTACGCGCCGGTTCATCAAAACTGGTACGAGAGGCAAACCTTATTTTCTATGTAGATCAGCAAAAATTGAAACAGTTGGGTGGAAGTGCTCAGAACGCACCAACTCGGATTTTTATTTACGATCTAGAAACGAACGCTCCTCTTGCCGATTACAGTACTGATTCTCAAGGAACACAAGGAGTGATTACTGCAGTAGGAACAACACATCTAGGACCCATCGAAACCGATGCGAGTGGCAATGGTGTGCGCTACACCATACGCATTACACAACATATTAAAAACCTGCTCAATCCTGAAAATAAATCACCTAGTACTAAACTAGGTGTTGTGATAGCTCAGAATTTACTTCCCTCTGGCATTGGTACGGTAGCTATAAGGAACACTAGCTCCGTAGAAAAACCCAACCGTCTGCCCAATACTTCCATTCTAGCTCAAGAGGGAACAATCCTTCACGGTAATGCAAGTTCCGATGCAAACAAAAGATTATCCTTAAAATTATATTTTATACAAACTCCTAATCAGTAATTATTATGTGTGGAATTGTAGGTTACATAGGTAAACGCGACGCTTATCCAGTCCTTATTAAAGGTTTACAACGCTTAGAATATCGTGGCTACGACAGTGGTGGGATTGCTTTGTTTAATAATGACGAGATTCACCTCTGCAAGACAAAAGGCAAAGTAGCCGATCTCAAAGCCAAAGCAGAACATGATAATGTCACTCAAGGAACGTTAGGCATAGGCCACACGAGATGGGCAACACATGGTGTGCCCAATGACGTAAATTCACATCCCCACTATTCTAATTCTGAAGACCTTGTTATTATTCATAATGGGATTATTGAAAATTACGAATCCATTAAAAAAGAACTTAAAAACCGTGGTTACACTTTCAAATCAGACACAGATACAGAAGTATTGGTCAATTTGATCGAGGATGTTCAAAAAAATGAAGGCGTAAAACTGGGGAAAGCAGTACAAATCGCACTTAACCAAACCGTAGGCGCATATGCCATTGCGGTTTTTAGCCGTAAAAAACCTAATGAAATCGTAGTTGCCCGCCTGGGTAGTCCGCTTGCCATAGGCGTGGGAGAAGATGAATATTTCATCGCTTCAGATGCTTCACCATTTATAGAATATACCTCAAATGCTATTTATCTTGAAGATGGTGAAATGGCTGTAGTACGCACACACAAGCCTTTAAAAATAATGAAAATCAAGGATGACAGTTTTGTCGCGCCTTACATTCAAGAACTTCAGCTTAACTTAGAGCAAATAGAAAAGGGAGGATATGATCATTTTATGCTTAAAGAGATTTTTGAGCAGCCGCAAGCTATTACAGATACTTTTAGGGGCAGAATGCTGAGTAAAGAAGGCTTGATAAGGATGGCTGGTATGGATGAGCATATCAATAAGTTTCTCAACGCAAAACGTATTGTCATCGTGGCCTGTGGTACGTCCTGGCATGCTGGACTTGTGGCAGAATATATTTTTGAAGAACTCGTTCGCCTTCCTGTTGAAGTTGAGTATGCATCAGAATTCAGGTATCGCAATCCCGTTATAGAAAAAGATGACGTAGTGATCGCGATTTCTCAAAGTGGCGAGACGGCAGATACGATGGCCGCGATGAAACTGGCCAAGGAGAATGGGGCTTTTGTCTTTGGAGTATGTAATGTTGTTGGCTCTTCCATTTCCCGCGAAGCGCATGCCGGAGCGTATACCCATGCCGGTCCAGAAATTGGGGTTGCTTCTACAAAAGCGTTTACAACGCAAATAACAGTACTTACTCTTATTGCTATTAAAATGGCCTATGAAAAAGGGAAAATCTCTACTTCAGATTTTCATATGCACCTACAAGAACTGGAGCGCATTCCTGAAAAAGTGGAGAAAGCACTTAAATCCAACGACCATATTAAAAAAGTGGCCGAAAAATTTAAAGATGCCCCTAATTTTTTATACCTGGGAAGAGGCTTTAACTTTCCAGTAGCCCTTGAGGGTGCGCTAAAATTAAAGGAGATTTCTTATATACACGCAGAAGGTTATCCTGCAGCAGAGATGAAGCATGGTCCCATTGCACTTATAGATGAGCAAATGCCCGTTCTTGTTATCGCAACGCGAAAAGGGCATTACGAGAAAATCATCAGCAATATACAAGAGATAAAATCCCGCAAGGGTAAAATTATTGCCATAGTTACAGAAGGCGATGAGCAAGTGAAAGATCTTGCAGATTATGTAATTGAAGTTCCAGAAACAATGGATAGCATGTCCCCATTGCTGACAACCATCCCTTTACAGCTACTTTCTTATCACATTGCAGTATTGCTCGATAAAAACGTAGATCAGCCCAGAAATCTAGCCAAAGCGGTTACGGTAGAGTAACCTCTATTGAAAATAATAATTTTAGTTTTATCAAACAAAAACCCGATCTAGATCGGGTTTTTTGCATTTGGTTTTTTTGGAAAAAGCTCTAAAACAATCAGAAAAAATGCTCGTAGTAGTTAACAAATCTTAATATCGATATAGCCGTTTTCAATATTGAAAAGAAAGATATTTACAGCTTGTTTAAACTATCCCTTTTTTAATTTCCATCCCCATAGCTGTTGCGATTATGAACTGTGACGTTATCTAAAATTGGCAAATAACCCAATACTTTTATACGTAGCTCGAACCACAAACTACTCAAATCACTTTAAATTGATTTTGTCTTCCAGAGTCACTATAGACAGGTTTAAACAAGCTCTTAAAACAGCAATTCAAACTACACCTCATCTGGAACATGGGTGCGCACAAAGACCATAGCAGCTTTAAAATTCTTGAAAATATGTTCTTCAGGCACAAGATCTGGGATAATGTCAATCTTTTCCATTAAATAACGTGGTTGTTCATTTAGGCCTACGATGAGTGGTTCTATACCGCTGTTTTTGAGTTTTAGCAGCACTTCTTCAAGCGCATATAGTCCCGACTGATCGATATAGGGCACACGGCCCATTTTAATAATAGTATGTGAGGCGGTTGCAGGGATCTCGCCTGCAAGCATGGTAAACTCATTGGTAGATCCAAAAAACAGGGGGCCATCGAGACGCTTTATAAAAACCTCCTCCTTTAAGCGTACTGGGAAGTTCAACTCATCTGCCCAGCCTTCCTTGATTTCAACTGTGGCATCCAGGCGTACCACTTTGGATTTAGCCGCCGAGATATCACCCATTTTTTTCATGAATATCAGTGAGGCAATCACTAGTCCTATGCCCACCGCATAAACAAGATTCCAAAATGTGGCCAGCAGCAGTACAACGATCATGATGATCACTTCAGCACGGGGAATGAATGGTATCGCCTTTAATCCTTTATAATCCATAACACCTATACCAACGGTTATAAGAATTCCTGCAAGCACCGCAGCAGGAATTTGTGAAGCAATAGGGCCCAGGGCGAGCAGGACCACAAGCAAAAGTAAGGCGGCTATCATCCCAGAAAGGCGTGTTTTGCCTCCAGAATTGATATTAACTACGGTACGTATCGTAGCGCCAGCACCTGGAAGCCCGCCAAAAATCGCGGCAATACTATTACCTATCCCCTGACCTACCAGTTCTTTATTGGGATTGTGTCTTGTCCTGGTCATGTTATCGGCAACAACAGAGGTCAATAAAGAATCAATACAACCCAACAATGCCAATGTGAGTGCGGTAAAAATATATGGGATCAGCATACTGAGCTTAAATTCTGCGAAAATTTCAAAATGAGGCAAGGGAAAACCACCTGGGATTTCTTGGATGGGCCTGTAATCCAAGTTCATGAAATAAGCACCCAGCGAGACGACCAGCAGTGCAACTAGCGTACTCGGTACGGTGGTGGTGATTCTTTTAAACCCAAAAATAATTACAATGGTGAGCAGAGCGAGAATGAGCTCCAGATAATCTATGTTCTGAAAAGCCCTTGGAAGTGTCTTTAAGGAACCAATAACGCCCGAACTCGCATTCTTGGCCAGGTTTTGAGCTTCTTTGTGCACATCATCTTCAGTAATGGATTGTGCCCGATCTATCGTGACCTCAAAATCCTCCAGTACCAGAATATCTTCACTGGCCTCTTCTTTCAAAATTTTATCCAGCAGCATCTCTTCCGCCTCGGGCTTAAACTGCTCAATAAATTCTGGATCATCATTTGCATAATAACCCATTGTGGGGAGCACTTGTGTGATCAGGATAATCACTCCGATAGCGGTCATAAAACCAGAGACCACAGGATAGGGGATGTAACGTATGTACTTGCCCAACTTCAAAACCCCCAGTCCGATCTGCATGAGCCCGGCCAACAAAAAAACCATAAGGATATAGGGGAGTGCATTGGCCAAATTACCATCATTTGCGGAAACGATGCCTGTAATGACCACCATAGATACGGCGGTCATGGGAGCGGTAGGGCCTGAGATCTGCGTACTGGTCCCACCAAAAAGCGCCCCAAAAAACCCTATAAAAATAGCGCCATAAAGACCAGCATCAGGACCTAGTCCAGATTGCACCCCAAATGCTAGCGCTAAGGGCAGAGCGACTATACCAGCGGTAATACCACCAAAAAGGTCTCCTCTGAAATGTTTAAATATATTTTTCATAAATAATTTATTAGAAAATCAGGTTTACGAGCAACATGTAAATAAACCTATGTATTGTGTATGAACCTCATCGGAAATTGCCCTATGAGCATAATTCCAATAAAGGTTGATTATGATCAAAATAATGGTAAAAGTGAGGTTAAGATAACAAGGTGACTTCACCCCTGGAAATATGGTATACGCCCCCTATAATTTTTATTTCTCCATTATCTTCCATTTCTTTGAGGATAGGGCTGTGCTTACGGATGTTTTCCAACGTGTTTTTTACATTATTATCTACCACTCCAGCAACAAATTCCACATTTTCTGAAGTGCGTTCTCCGTTTGTCTTCGTAACCGCTACGGCAGGTTTTATGTTTTCGAGCATTTGCGTAATATTGCCCATTTCAACACCATCACAAGCGGCTTTTACGGCGCCACAAGATTCATGACCCAGAACCATCACAAGTTTGCTGCCGGCCACCTTACAGGAATATTCCAGACTGCCCAGAATATCTTTGTTTTCAAAATTACCGGCAACACGCGCAACGAAAAGGTCGCCTATGCCCTGATCAAAGATGTGCTCTACCGGAACCCTAGAATCAATACATCCCAATACAACTGCTTTTGGCCACTGACCATTTACAGATTGCTCTACTTGCGCAGAATAACTACGTTCATGCATGATGCCTTCCATAAAGCGAACATTGCCCTGCATGAGATCTTGAAGCACACCATCTGGCGTTAAACTATTCTGTATTTCCTGGTCTATAATTGAGGTAATCATCGTTAGTACTTTTTGAGATATTTTATTTAATATAAATTGGATTGTACAGTATTTCACTTCTATTTCTACAATAGAAGTCACACTGTAACGGACAAAAAAAATAAGTATTAAAATACTGTGTTTTGGATCCTAAAAGATCGGATCACAATGTATTACGATATTTGTGGTGGTGGAGATACAGGATCTAGGAAGATAGTATAGTCTGACCTGTTGTAGTTATAAATTGGAGATTGATCTTGAAGTTCTACTAACGGTACAATCCTATCCAAATCATAATAAAACTGAAAATCAAGTTTAGGATTTAGGTTGGAATTTTTTAAATTTTCCTCTTCGAGAA
>JBDNGW010000320.1:0-9225 GCA_041689735.1 Leeuwenhoekiella sp.
CAGCCATTTCTGGAAGTAATACAGTGTCTATGGCATGTATCACACCGTTAGCAGCTTGTACATCTGTAACGATAATAGTACTTATTCTACCATTAGCATCTGTAATTGTAGCATTATCTGCATTAATCTCAACATTACCACCTAAAGTTGCTACAGGGCCCGTTACGAGATTTGATGCCCTTACATTAGCCCCGGCGACTACATGTAAATTAAGTACGGCCTGTAAAGTTTCCGTTGGAATATCTGCTAGGTTTTCTAAATTCAGTTCTTGCAGTAAAAGAGCAAATGCCTCATTGGTAGGTGCGAAAACAGAAAAGGAGCAGGAGCTGTATTTACAGAAGTTTCAAGTGTAGCGATATAATTAAAATCGCTTTCCCTGGTCAATGCAGCTACTAATGAACTGAAGTTGGGGTCTACTGATGCGAAAGTTGTGACGTCGGGCAACGGAATGACAGCATCGACCACATGCACCACGCCGTTAGTAAATTCATTATCTGCACTAATCACAGTGGCAGCACCGTTTATGGAAACTGCTGAGGCAGCTGTACTAATGTACATGCTTAAATTAGTATCAGTGTCATTAAATGTAGCCATATTTGATAGATAGCCAGTAGTTAATTTACTTGATAAGACAGCAGCGCTATTTATTACATGATTTAGTAAAAGTTGGCGTAATGCGGTTTCATCGACATCGGCTAATGCTATATCACCTAAGTAAGCTGAAAAAGCAGCGTTATTTGGAGCAAAAACCGTAAAAGTACCGCCCTCGTTTAGGGCTTCGTCCAATTTGGTAATTGTCAACGCTTCATTCAGCATCGAAAAGTCAGCATTAGATGCGACAAAATCAGCTATAGATTCATCGGGTTTATTAATATTACCAGAGTCGTCATCGTTACTACACCCAGCAAAACCAATTGCAAGAAATAAAATGATCATAAAAAATTTAAAGTTGACAAGTGTTTTCATAGTTTTTTTTTAGGAATCTAATTTATATATTAGTTTATCATTTTTGTTTAAATAAAACATAAAAAACTTAAACAGAAATGAAATATGTAAACGGTCAGACTTGATAAACCTATGTTGAGTATAATATCGACTTTATATTAAATGTGTAATTGTAACTGTTTTGATATATCAGATAAATTTTATTTTTTCAAATTATTGCCTAGTTACGAGACTCAGCAAAGATTGTTTTAGGAATTATAAGTATAATAAAACGGGCGCTGCGTTGCCAAGCGAAGGATTGCACCATTTAAAATAATCAATTTTCATTTTAAACTAACCTTAACTTTAAATATATTGATTTCCCTTAAAATAATTATATCTTACAATAATATCATAGGGTATGAGACAATCAGTTAAAATCTTATTATGAGAGGAACAGATTTAACAATAGGAATTCAAGTTTTATTGGTACAGCATAAAAGTTGCCAAGATTTGAATGTAGAGGCCGGTGGAAAAAAGGATATCATTCAAGACACCTTAATGTGTGATTTTTTGAGTGAACAAAGGCGAAAAAGTTATAATTTCCGTGGAGATCTTTTGAATTTACTCTCCAGTCTTGGGAATGCATGTGGGCATTTTGACAGCGATAATCTACATAATTTTATACAAGAAAAGGGAATGCCGGTCTTAAATATAAAACGAAGCCCGTACAAAGCGTTTAGAACACTAAAAGAACAATACCTGTCCTTAATTGAAAGTTATAAGAAAATACTTTCTTTTAAAGCGTTGCCCATAAGGGTAGAATCTATAATGTTGCGTCACTTGGCAGAATTGCAAGGTATAGCTTGTTATCTGATAAAACATAAACTACAAGCTGCAAAGGTTAATGTACCATCATTAATTGTAGCATAAGACCGGGCACTTTAAATTTTAATGAGTTTTATTGTTCCGAAATTTCAGTTCATAATTCAAACAATAATTTAAAAGATACTTTGTAAAGACTTTCGTTAGGATAGTCGATTTTAAAACCGCGTGACACTTTTCTAAGTGTTCTGCGGTTTTATTTTAAGATCATATTTAGAGGTCATATTTCTTACACAATAATTGGTCTTCAAAGTTTAAATAAATTGTAAAAACTTCCCAATACTATATTTATTCGATAAATTTGTTCTATTTTCTTTTTATTATTAAATTCAATCATAACAACTTATTTCAATGAAAGATACTGACCAAGATATTGTTCAAGAAGGTATAAACACAGTACGTGTACTATCTGCTGATGCTGTTCAAAAGGCCGCATCAGGCCACCCAGGAACCCCGATGGCGCTTGCTCCCATAGGGCACGTTTTGTGGGCAAACGTAATGAATTATAACCCTAAAAGTCCAAAATGGCCCAATCGCGACCGTTTTATACTTTCAGCCGGTCATGCATGTATGCTACAGTATAGCTATTTATATTTAACAGGATACGACATTTCGCTTGACGATATTAAAGATTTTAGGCAATTGCACAGTAAAACTGCTGGCCACCCAGAGTACGGCCTTTTGGACGGCGTAGAGGTGACCACGGGTCCATTAGGGCAGGGTTTTGCCAATGGTGTAGGTTTTGCAATTGCTCAAAAACACATGGCAGCGCGTTTCAACAAACCAGATTTTGATATTTTTGATTATCATATCTATGCCATTTGTAGTGACGGTGACCTTATGGAGGGGGTTGCCTCAGAAGCAGCCTCGATGGCAGGGTCCATGAAGCTGGGCAATATGATCTATTTTTATGATGATAACCACATTACGATAGAAGGTGATACCGATATCACCTTTAAAGAAGATACGCAAAAACGATTTGAATCTTATGGTTGGCACGTACAGAAACTTGAAGATGGCCGCGATGTGGAAGCCCTGACAAAGGCGGTAGAAAATGCCAAAAATGAAACTGATCGTCCGTCCTTGATTCAAGTGCGCACGCATATCGCTTATGGTAGTCCAAATAAAGTGGATACTGCTGGGGCGCATGGTGCTCCTCTAGGAGACGATGAAGTGCGACTGGTAAAAGAAAAATTTGGCTTTGATCCAGATAAGAATTTTCAGGTTTCTGATGAGGTACTTAGTTATTATCACGAAAAAGGTAAAAAAGGTGCTAAAAAAGAACAAGATTGGGATGAACTTTTCAAAAAATATAAAGAGAAATTCCCAGAACTGGCCAATGAATATGAGCGTGTAAGCAGTGGCAAATTGCCAGAAGGTTGGACTGAAAAACTACCCGTATTTAAAGCCGGTGATGATATGGCCACCCGTAAGGCTTCCGGTAAGGTATTGAATGTAATAGGAAAAGAGATTCCTAATCTTATAGGTGGTTCGGCAGACCTTTCCCCTTCCACAAATACCGTGCTCGACGATTCTGGTTCGTTCTCGGCGACCAACTATAGTGGGCGTAATTTCCACTATGGTGTGCGCGAACATGCAATGGGAGCTGTACTTAACGGTATTGCTTTAAATGATTATTTAATTCCCTATGGTGCAACATTTTTAATATTTTCAGATTATATGCGTCCACCATTACGACTGGCCGCAATAATGAAAAAGCGCATTATAATGGTTTATACCCACGATAGTATAGGTCTAGGGGAAGATGGTACGACGCACCAGCCGATAGAACAACTGGTAGGCTTGCGCTCTGTGCCAAATATGACCGTATTGCGCCCTGCTGATCCCAATGAAACCGCTCACGCGTGGCGCGTTGCCATTGAACATACTGATGGTCCGGTCTGTCTTGTATTTACACGCCAAACCGTACCTACGATCGATCAGGAAAAATATGCTAAGGCAAAAGGTGTGGAGCAAGGTGCTTATATTTTATCTGATTGCGATGGGAAACCAGATCTTATTCTTATCGCTTCAGGATCAGAAGTGCATCTTATAGTGGAGGCCCAAAAACAATTGAAAGAGGAGAATATTGCCGCACGGGTCGTAAGTATGCCTTCTTGGAACCTGTTTGATAAGCAAGACGCTTCTTATAAAGAGAATGTCCTGCCAAAAGATGTCAAAAAGCGACTTTCTGTTGAAGCAGGTTCTCCTTTGGGGTGGCATAAATATGTTACCAATGAAGGAGATATTATTGGAATTGATAAATTCGGTGAATCTGCACCGGGAGAACAAATTATGGAAGAATATGGTTTCTCTGTTGACAATGTAGTGAAAAAAGCCAAAGCGCTATTGAATAAATAAAATTCGGCACTTTTAGACTAAAAATGACCAAAACTGCCCTGAAATTCGCTTTTCAGGGCAGTTTTTTATGTTTTATAAAAAGGCAATTTCAATTTTCAGCAAAAAAAGAAATGGTATCATCCTATATTTTTCTCTTTCTTCTCATCCGCTTTTTCAGTACCCTTTGAAATTAAATATTTTTTATCGAAAAATTTGTTTTTAATACCTTCTTTTATGGAATGCTTTGGGTTTATCAATATTTACAATTCATTGTTTATTGTTCACTGTAATTCGATGTTCAGGCTGTTAATCTAATTCTGGAGTAGTTTAAGAGCGACTTAATACTTTTAAGTTTTTTTGAATACCCATCAAGAAGTCTTTAAAGTATCTTTGACAAAAAATCGTAAGCTAATGGCTAAAAACGATCCGTACGCTGCCCTTAGGTATAGGGAATTTAATATTTTTTTGATTATCCGTTTTGCAATGGTTTTTGCGTGGTCTATGCAATTTGTGGTTATAGAGTGGGAGGTTTACAGTATTACCAAGGATCCATTATCGCTTGGTTTAATAGGTCTTATGGAAGTTATTCCGGCCGTATTACTGGCGCTGTTTGCTGGCCATGTTGTAGATCAAAAAGAAAAAAAAGGGCTGTTGCTCAAGTGTATATTGGGTTTCTCGGTTATTAGTGTTGGATTGTTTTTATTAACATGGCCAGTTATTGTAACCGATATCTCTACACAAGTAACACTTTACTCAATCTATTTTTTGGTCTTTCTGGGCGGTATTGTTAGGGCTTTTCTCGGTCCAACGATTTTTTCTCTCTTTTCACTCATTATTCCTAAGAAAGTGTATCCCAATGCGGCGACCTGGAGCAGTTCTGTTTGGCAAATGGGTGCGGTCGTGGGACCGGCAGTGGCAGGTTTCAGTATACATATTTTGGGCGTGCACTGGTCTATGTTGCTTATTTTTGGTTTTTCGATCATAGCGCTCAGCGCATTGTCTTTTATACCTAAAAAACCTATTTTGAACCCGAAAATAGGCGAAAATGTGTTTGAAAGCCTTCGGGAAGGTATACGCTTTGTGAGAAAGACAAAGGTCGTTTTAAGTGCGCTGACCCTAGATATGATCGCAGTTCTTTTTGGCGGTGCCGTGGCGCTGTTGCCCATTTACGCCCAAGATATTTTAAAGGTGGGACCTGAGGGTTTCGGTATTTTGCGGGCGGCACCTGCCGTGGGCGCACTGATTATCATGTTTACTTCTGCTTATTTTCCGCTGAATAAAAACGCAGGATTGAAATTATTGGGAGCTATATTTGGGTTTGGTATCTGTATTATTGTTTTTGGCGTTTCCACCATCTTCTGGGTCTCGGTGTTCGCGCTTTTTATGAGTGGGATGACAGATGGAGTTTCCATGATCATCCGCCAAACCATTTTACAATTAAAAACGCCAGATCATATGCGGGGGAGAGTTGCTTCGGTCAACGCAATGTTTGTAGGTTCATCTAACGAGCTGGGGGCTTTTGAGAGTGGCCTGACTGCAAAACTTTTTGGTACGGTAGCAGCGGTGGTATTTGGCGGAGGTATGACTTTGATCACTGTGGTAATAACCGGTTTGGCTTCGCCGAAATTCAGAAAACTGGATCTGCGGAAAGACCTGAAAGAACTGGAATCCCAGCCTGATTGAGAAGCGCCTAAAAACCAGGAGGAAGTGGTGCGGTCATGGTTTCAGAATTGTTCATATTTATGGTGACATCATCTTGAGGTTTTGATATAAAGCCGTTCCTGAATATAATGAGGTTCATGTATAAATCTACGGAAACATCTTCATAATTTCCGGAAACGGGAGCCCTAAATGTTGCATTATTAAAAAAACCACGCAAAAACCAGGTTTCGGTCTCGGTATTTTTATACGCATACATTTGAAACCCGGGTATTTCATTGGAATCATTCTTGCTGTGAGACATGATGTTTGTATCATTACCGGGTCCGGCAAAATAATATCCCTGTACGGTAACCAGATAGTCCGTTGTAGAGATTTTGGTATCGTAATCTTTTATTCCGTTGGTACTTGCCTTCTTAAAAGCAAACTGCGCATAATTAATGGGGCCGTATTTACTTTGCTCAATGTCATACTGCAAGATTATGTTTGAAGTGGAATTCACTAATAATTTTGATCCGCGTATGACATTAAATTCCCCTGGTTCTTCTAAATAAAGATTTCCATCAAGTATTGCGTTACCTTCTACATCTAGCATCGCGCGGGGAGTGGTCGTGTTTATACCTACTTGGGCGCACAGTTGATGACTAATAAAAATCAAAAAAATTAAGAGGATATTTTGCATGTCTATCAGTATAAATTAGGTACGGCATAAGCAGTGCCCGTGTTGTCACCTCCCAAATCTGTCACGATCACCGGCAAATTTCTGTAATAGGACTTATCGTAAATAATTAGTGTTACATGATAAGTCAATGTCTTTCCAACAGCCAGGTCCAGAAACCTGTTGCGTATCTCAAGATGCCAGGTGTCATTACTTATAAAAGCGCGCATAACAAAGGCACCTACTGTAAAGGTATTGCCCACTGGCATTTTTTCTATAGGATCGCCCACATATCTAAAGTTGGCTAGGCCCACAATGTATTTATTGGCGTCATATTGTAGGTTCACATCTGTCAAATTGTCTTTGCTCACACCCGTAAAGGTGTAATTAATAACATTAACGGGAGCCACTTCTCGACTGTCAACATCCAGAATGGCAATTTTGCCTTTGGGTTGTGAATTGTTAATACGTGTGAGAAATTTAAAATCAGCCTCTTGGGACTGTACGAAGGGAAGTGTGCCCAACTGCATTTTTTGCTGCACCAGGGTGCTGCCTTTTACATGAAGGTCTGCTTCTGGGTTTACAGTACCTACACCCACTTGGGCCGTGATACCGGGCAAATGGAATAGAACGAGAAGAGCGATCAATATAGTTCTCATGGCAGTATTATTCTATTACAGGATTTGGGGCAACGCCAGTACTATCGTTGTTCATATTGATAGTAACGGTACCAAATTGTTTGGACAAGTCTTTGGAATAAATCAAAGTGGTAAACGTCCAGGTGCCAGCTTCTGAATTATTCCTATTGGAAACCACCGGAAAATCAGCTTTTAGGTGCCAGGTTCCATTTTCAATAAATGCGGCCGTGTACGGTGCACTGCCGTTATCAAGCGCATCTCCGCCACCGCTTATTACGAGTTCTTTATCAAAAAACGCCGAAATACTGATCAAAACAAAGTCTGAAGCATTTACTTGAGTATCAAAATCCCTGACCCAGTCGCCCTGCGGATTTGTGATTACATATTTTTGGATGTAGCCAAGGGCAGCCCCCGTAGGATTGCTTACATCAAGTGTTTTGATTTCATCGGCCCCATTTTGAATCAAAAAGGTAGAACTATCTGTGTCTGTCATCGCCTCTTTTCGAAGCAGATCCAGTTCTTGTGAGATGATCATCCCGCCGGCGATTTCAAGGTTGGTACGGGGTGTCGTGGTGCCTATTCCCACAGCTTTTTGAGAAAGCATATTATTTGGCAAACAGACCTGAAGCAGTACGATGAGTAAAATAGGCTTTTGCATGTTATTATGATTAGGGATTCGGAATGTACGGTTTTTTTATTAGGCATCAAATAAATCACAGACAAAGAGTTTAGTAAATCAGATAAAGTGTAATTTTTGAGATTATTGATATAAAAAAGTAGGAATTTACACTTATTTTTAGCTTGCTTTGCCTGCACCGATATTTATATAATGATAAGTGTATCAGATGAGTAAATCACTATATTCTAACTCAAAACAGTTATTTTTGTTACAAAATCCAATTATGGCAAAACAGAACTATTCCATTGCTGTCCTACAGCTTAATCTGAACAATACACCCGAAAATAACCTCGGAAAATGTAAAATGTGGGTTCGTGATGCGGCTGGTCAGGGAGCGGAAGTGATCCTCCTTCCAGAACTTTACAGCAGCCACTATTTTTGCCAAAGCGAGGATGTTGCCAATTTTAAGTTTGCCGAACCACGCAACGGAGTTTCCTTTCAAGAATTTAGTGCGCTGACCAAAGAACTGGGTGTTGTGCTTATCGTTCCCTTCTTTGAAAAGCGCATGGCCGGCATTTACCACAACAGCGCTTTTATCATTGATACAGACGGCAGCGAGGCCGGACTCTACCGAAAAATGCACATCCCCGATGATCCCCATTTCTACGAAAAATTCTATTTTACCCCTGGGGATATCGGTTTCAAAGCTTTTGAAACTAAAAAGGGTAAGTTGGGCACGCTTATTTGTTGGGATCAATGGTATCCCGAAGCGGCACGGCTCACCGCATTACAAGGTGCAGAAGTATTGTTTTATCCCACCGCCATTGGTTGGCACCCGCAGGAGAAAGAGCAGTATGGTGTAAACCAAAAAGGGGCATGGATGAACGCCATGAAGGGCCATGCGGTTTCCAATGGGATCTATGTTGCCGCGGCAAACCGTATAGGATTGGAAAAATACATTGAAGGAACACAAGGGATTCAGTTTTGGGGAAGTTCCTTTATCGCCGGCCCACAAGGCGAAATTCTCGCGCAAGCTTCAGAAGATGAAGAAGAAATTTTAATGGCTGAAGTTGATCTTGATCTACAGGAAAATGTACGTCAGAACTGGCCATTTTTCAGGGACCGAAGGATTGATGCCTACGGCGAAATAACAAAACGCGCACTGGATTAATGAAAGTTTCAGAAAGAAGATTTCCGGCAGAATGGGAGCAGCAGCAAGGTATTCTGCTCTGCTTTCCTCACAATGGCAACGACTGGCCAGGAAAGTATGAGGCCATACAATGGGCAATTGTGGAATTTATCAAAAAGATTTCCACTTTTGAAAAGGTATTTCTGATTGTGGCTTCGACGAAATTACAGTCCAAAGGATCTGTTTAGAAATAACCTGCCCATTTCTATGGGTTCTTTTGCCCAGCAACTGCGCCTGCCTTTGCCGGTAGGCAGGTTGAAAATACTCGCCATAGCTACGGCTATGTCTGCGTTTTTCGCCTTGTTGATGAACA
>JBDNGW010000321.1:0-1098 GCA_041689735.1 Leeuwenhoekiella sp.
AGATCGCTCTTGGTAAACGTTTGTTTTTTGATCCCAATCTTTCCGCCAGCGGAAATATGGCCTGCGCGACCTGTCACGTTCCAGATAAAGCCTACGCCGATGGGCTCGTGGCCAATTTGAACAATAAAGGTGAAAAACTATTGCGAAATACGCCAACGTTGATTAATTCGGTATTTCAAAGAGGTTTTTTTTGGGATGGAAGATCAAGTACGCTGCTTGATCAGATTTCGGGCGTGTTTACTAATGAGCTGGAATTTGATGGCGCAGTGCATGAATTTTCTGATAAAATAAGCGCGGATTCCAGTTATATTTCAGCTTTTGAGCACGTATTTGGAAATTCTAAATGGAACAATACAGATGTGATCAAAGCCATTTCTTCCTACATTGCTACGTTGAACTCTTTCGATTCAAAATTTGATCGAAATATTAGAGGAGAAGAAAATACGTACACGGCACAGGAAAAAAAAGGGTTCAATTTATTTATGGGCCAGGCTCTTTGCGCTACTTGCCATTTTATCCCTTTAACGAGCGGTACGGTACCACCGTTTTATACAGATACCGAAAAAGAGGTTATAGGTGTACCGTTTACCGCTGCCAATAAGCGCTTAGATACAGATTTGGGTTTTTACTGGCGTTACGGCAAAGAGGTGCATCGCGGAATGTTCAAAACACCCAGCATACGCAATGCCGAACTTACTGCACCTTACATGCACAATGGCGTATATGCAAGTCTGGAAGAAGTCATCGATTTCTATAATAAAGGTGGTGGCGGCGGTCTGGGTTTTGACCTGCCGGAACAAACACTGCCGTTTGATAATCTGGACTTGAGCGAAGAAGATCAGGTTGCGCTGGTCGCTTTTATCAAAACGCTAACGGATGGGGAAGTGGAGTAATCCCGAAAGTTAATTAAGGCTTTGTTCAAAAACAACCTATACATTTTGACTTGTTATTTTGCGCATTAACTTCGTTAAAAAGCCTCACTTTAGCTAAGGCTATAGCTGCGTTTTTTGCCCCTGCCTTTGCCGGCAGGCAGGTCGTTACTGAACAAAATAACATCGCCAATTCTGCACTTTTTATTGCTGAACAAAGCCTAAGACA
>JBDNGW010000322.1:0-1411 GCA_041689735.1 Leeuwenhoekiella sp.
AAAAATCTTAACCCTTATGAGCGTGCGCAACAACTTCGTTTTTTGAAAATATTCAATCATTGCATCTATAAATTATACTTTACCGAAGCCAATAAAATCCTGGGCTGCACAAAATATTCGGTAGTTGTGCTGAAGTTCTCGTTAAAACTATCATTGTTCAGCGAATCCACATTGAGCAAGTTGGTTCCATCTAAACGGAATTCCCAATGGCTCTCTGGCTTTCTGTAAAACAGACTGGTTTCCAGAAACGAATATTCATTGCGCACCGTCTTCTTATCGTCATAATAATGGTGATAACTGAAATCTGCCGAAAGCGTAAAACCGTTCCAGAAAATATAATCCAGATTGGCGAAAGGCCTATCGGTGTAAAAAATTGAAGAAATAGTTTCATTTTCATAGCTATTGATCATCCTGTTGTAGCCCACTTCCAGATTTGGGGCGGTCTTAAAATTGGTTTCCAAACTGCCACTGTGATTTTGGGTGAATTTCACAGAAATCCGATTTTTATCGTTCACGATACTGTTCAATTTGCTATGGGAAAGGTTTCCGCTCACATTCGCTTTTAATTTTCTGAACGTCTTTTGAAAACTGCCGTTTGCGCTAAAGGTTTCATCGACAAAATTGCTGTTTATGGGTGAAGATACTTGATTGATCTGCGCGATAAGCGTAGCATAGTTGATCGCGTCAACTTTTTTGGTATAATTTAATCCTGCATTTATATTGGTAAAATTGAACATATTAAAATTCAGATAATTTAGGCTAACATCGTGAAAGATCGCGTTCTCAATATCCCGATTTCCACGGAACAAGCGGTTATAATTGCCGAACACATAACCTTCGGCAAGATTGTTCATATCGGTATAATCTGCCATCATCTGGTATTTAAAACGGAAACTTTCGCTTGATTTTAATTGGGCAACCGCATAAACATCCGGAAGCAAAAGCATTTTATTATTGCTTGAAGTGCTGCCCAACTGTTCAGACTTTATATTGTACTTGTGAAGCGTAAGCCCGGGCGTAAATGTAAAAATCCCGGTCTTAAACTTGTAATGCGCACCAAAAAACAGATCGGCAAAAGTATAGGTCACATCATTGTTGAGATCAGGATTATCAAAGGCCGCATTGTCATTCACCGCGCCAGAATCCAAAATCTGAAAAATAGCCGAGTCAAAATCCTGCCGGCTCCAAGTCGTTCCCAAACTCAGGTTCAGATTGCTCTTGTCATTGATCACATGGTAATAATCTACAATGGCATCCAGTTTATTGGTCTTGATGGCTCTACCAATAGATTGCGATGTTATTTTTGTATATTATGGAAAAGATAAAATTATGGATAAGCATCAAATACTCGCTTACTTTTCAAAATTGTCAGACTCAAACCAACAGGCATTATTGACAGCTTTAAATAGGA
>JBDNGW010000323.1:0-5246 GCA_041689735.1 Leeuwenhoekiella sp.
AAAAGTCCTGCTCCCGGTTTCCCGTATTGGAAAGCACATAATCTGGTGCTTCCCGGTCGCCAAAATATTTCAAAGTACCCTGGCCCGTAAAATGCAAACCCGATTTATACGCTTGGGTAAGACTTGAAGTTGTTGATGTCCCGCGGCCATTGCTCATCGCGCCAAAAATAGTCTTGCCAAAAAGCGTATCCTTGACCGGTGCAACTGCAGGATCTGTAACAATCACACCACCCACGGCATCACCGCCGTAACGCAGCGCCCCGGCACCTTTTACCACGGTGACATTTGCAGCGGTGTTAATATCCAGATTGGGCGCGTGCTCTACGCCCCATTCCTGATCTTCCATGCGGGTACCGTTATTTATGATCAGCACACGGCTGCTGTGCAAGCCTTGAATAATGGGTTTTACCACTGTACTTCCCGTATTTAAAGAGGAAACTCCGCTGATTTCCTTGAGCGCATTACCCAGACTGCTACCGCTAAAGTTTTCAAGGATTTCGCTTTTTAGGGATTCTTCGGCGCTGGAAGTGGTTTCGGAACGGTATTTTTCGACTTTCACCGTGACTTGATTTAATTCTTCGGTATGGTGTTCCAGCTTAAAATCGCGGGTGGAATTCGCATTAATTTCCACGGTAAAGGTCTTCGCTTCACATTCGGGGTAGGTGATCGTAATTTCGGTTTTGCCAGCACAAAGTCCTTTGAGGAGATAGTTTCCGTCAAGGTCTGTTGTTACATAAACCCGTTGACTTTCTATGCTTAAAACGGCACCTATGAGAATGCTGCCGTCATGAAAATCAAGGACCTTTCCCGTTAGGGTAAAATCGCACTGTTGCGCCTGACCCGTCCAACAAAAGAACAGGAGGGCGAAAAACTTAAAATAGTTCATCGATAAAAAATGTTAGAATACAGAATTATGGAATCATTAGCGAACCTATGTCCCCTGAATAACTGTCTTTTCCGAAAAAGGGAATTGTGGGAATTATCCCGCAAAGAGTCAAAAAAAAGGAGAAACCCCCGGGATTATGCTACCGGCGGTGCTTTATTGAGAAATATTCCGAAAAGAGGCTCGGGAGTGAAAGTATTGTAATAAACCACCGCAACTCGAACAGATGGAATGGTAATAGCAAAGGTGTCAAAAGCTAATTGCTGCGGCGATACATATGTATCGGAATTTGATTGCGCGTGCGCTAACTGGCACATTGTACAATGATCCTGTACCTTTTTGCTATCGTGGGTGAACTGGTGTAGATCGGCACATTTAAAAGCAAGCAGCAACAGTATAAAAAATATACTGCCCCATTGCCTGAGATGTTGCCTATTTATGTTCATTGCTGCAAAAGTATCGGAAGGAACTTTGCATGCATCAAAAACAATGTTAAATTTTCAAAATTTGCGATATTCCGAAAATATGTCCAGTCTATCAAGACTTTTTGAAAGTTTTTTCTTGTAAATCGACAAAGACTTTTGAACACAAGTTTAGCATATTAAAATTATGTATTTAAAAGGGTCATTTCGAGTAATTTTTGAGAAAAATTATTTTAATGCGGAAAATGCTTTTCCTTGACCTCCCTTCAAAAGAGGTACATTCAAAACTCAGCTATTTCGTAAATACAGAACCATGAAATCATTTTTTGTGTATAGACTTAAGAAATTCAGAATTTATCTTGATTTTGCGATTTAAAGTATAGCTAAAGTTCTGTTTTCTTCGTTATATTGCACATTATTAAGGTAGATTTACTAAAATTAAAAGCATCAAAAAGCCAACTTCCACTACTGCACTTTTAGTTTTTTCGCTTTCCGCGAAAGAGGAAGTCAAGCGAAAACCCCTATTTGAGCCTAAAAATCGGGCTACAGGTCGGCTTTTTGACCTACTTATCAATGAGACCACTCAGTTGGTTTCAACCATTGGGGCAGATGTGATCTGGTTTGATGAAAGCAAACAACAGGGACACGATTTTGCCTCACGTTTCACGCAGGCCTTTACCGATCTATTTGCCCAAGGTTATGAAAAAGTAATTTCAATTGGGAACGACAGTCCGGATCTTACCGCTGCGCATATTGAAACGGCCCTTCAACAATTGGAGGAAAACGAGCTGGTTTTGGGTCCTTCCGAAGATGGCGGCGCATATCTTATTGGGATCCATAAATCCCATTTTGACGCAGCTGTTTTTGAGGCTTTTCCCTGGCAACAGGAAAACCTCTTTACTGAAATTGTTGCAGATGCCCAAACTCATAAAAGATCGATTTTCTTTCTAGAACTGCTCAACGATCTTGATACGGCCGAAGATGTTTTCGCCTACGCGAAAATAAATCCAAAAAGCGTTATTGGCATTTTTATAGAAGACCTGATCGCCCTAAAACGATTGGTCGGTGATCAATTGTCATTGATAATACCTTCTCAGCAATGCCGTACCATTCGCGCATTGCGTGCACCTCCCCACAAACCTGCCGCTTAGCATTTGTTTAAATCCCTTTGAATTGATTCCTGTCCTGATAGCTATCTGGCCGGAAATTAAAAAGAAGTCAGCCTGTCGGAAGCACTTAAGAAGGTTCAAACAAACCCTAACGCATTTTCCCGTTTTATCCTGCCTCAATTTCCGCTTTGCGGAAACTAGTACGGTTGGTTCAATTTAAATTTCAGCATTAAACCTTATTGAAAATTCTATGAAAATAGTTTTACTCGCCTGTTTGCAGCTATTTTTTATTTCGTCTTTTGGCCAAACCCAATCCTCTTCCGCCCAAGTGCTCGATAATACCGGCGCGCCTGTACCCTACGCCACTGTAAATGAGTTAGGAACCCAGAATTATACCACCACTACAGAAAATGGCAGGTTCACGCTAAATACCACTGCCGCTACTTTTACGATCCGTATTTCATCGGTAGGTTTTGAAACGCTAAATATTCCGGTAAGCAACGGCAACCTGCCCAATCACATAACCATGAACACTTCTTCCGAAGAACTGGATGTTGTGGTCGTTACCGCGCTGGGCATAGAGCGCGAACGGCAGGCACTTGCTTCGTCCGTTTCGATCGTGGGCGGTGAAGAACTTACCGAAGTGCCCATGACCAACCTCGTAAACAGCCTTGCCGGTCAAGTGGCCGGGGTGCAGATCACCAACGGTTCGTCGGGCGTGGGATCTTCTTCGCGGATTGTGATACGTGGTGAAAACTCGCTGAGCGGGACCAATCAGCCGCTTTTTGTGGTGGACGGCGTTCCCATAAGCAATGAGCAAATTACCAGTGATCTGGTAAACGATGGCGCGTTGCAGGAAGTGGATTATGGCAATGGTGGGGCAGATATCAGCCCTGATGATATTGCTTCCATTTCTATATTAAAAGGTGCCGGTTCTGCCGCATTATATGGTTCACGCGCGGCAAACGGCGTGGTGCTGATCACGACCAAAAGAGGACGCCGTCAGCCCGGTTTTGGCGTAAGCACAAGCAGTACATTGACCATTGAAACCTTGCTGACCCTGCCCGATTATCAAAATGATTATGGTGGCGGTTCCAATGGAGAATATGCTTTTCAAAACGGGATAGGCGCTGGTATTAACGATGGCGGAATCAGCAGTTATGGACCAAGGCTGGATCAAGGTCAATTGATCCAGCAGTTCGATAGTCCCTCAACCGATATTAACGGTAATCCCGTGCGTGGCGGCGATGTGATCTCCCGCACACTCCCTGATGGTTCTTTTACTGAAATTACCCCAACGCCTTGGATTTCTCGGCCAGATAATGTGCGCGATTTCTTTGATACTGGGGTGACCTATCAGAACAACGTAGCGATTTCTTCCGCAGGCGAAAATGGAAGTAGCCGTCTCTCGTATACCAGTCTGCGCAATGAAGGGATCGTGCCCAATACCGATTTTAAACGTGATGGTCTCGCCTTGAGCCTAGATCAGGATCTGAGCGATAAATTTCGCGTTTCCACGTTTGTGAATTATATAAATACCCGCAGCGGAAACCGTCCAAATTTGGGTTACGGTTATGAAAACGTATTGTACGGTTTTAACTGGACCGGACGCCAGGCCAATATCGCTTCGATGCGCGATTACTGGCAGGCCGGCCAAGTGGGAAAACAGCATTATGATATCAATTACCTCTGGCTGACCAATCCATACCTTACTTTATATGAAAACACCAATAGTTTCAATAAAAACAGGATTTTAGGCAATGTTTCCGCCACTTATGAGATCTCTGAAAAGCTGAAGTTAACGGTGCGCGGCGGACTTGATTTTTATCAGGACAACCGGACTTTCCGCAGGGCGAAGAGCACCAATAAAAATCCGGAGGGAAGTTACAGGGAAGATTACGTAAAATACCGCGAACTTAACAATGACGTACTTCTTACCTATAAAGATAAGATCAATGCCGATTGGGATTATTCGGTCTCTGCCGGCGGAAACCGTTTTGATCAGGATATTAACTATACGTATGCAGAAGCTACCCAACTAGCGCTTCCCGAGATCTACAGCCTAGCCAATTCCAGAACACCGCTAAAAGGCAACAGTGAGATATTTGATAAACGCATCAACAGTGTGTACGCTTTTGGTACTATGGCCTATAAAAACCAGGTTTATCTGGATGCGACCTACCGTAATGACTGGAGCAGCACGCTTCCCGACGGCAATAATTCCTTTGGTTATTATTCGGCCGGTCTGAGTTATGTGGCTTCCAATATGTTTGAAATGCCCGAAGCAATTTCTTTCTTAAAACTCCGGTTGAGCGCAGCGAGTGTGGGAAATGATACCGATCCTTATCAAAACACGCAGAACTTTCAATTTAATCAAAATTATGGCCCCAATTTTCGGGTGACCAATGAGACCGTGCTCAAAAACGCCAACTTAAAACCGGAGCGTCTTGATGCCTATGAAGTTGGTCTCGAAGCCTGGTTTTTAAAAGGTAGGTTGCAACTGGACGCTTCGGCGTATCAAAATGTAAGTAAGGACCAGATCATCTCGCGGCCCATTTCTTCCAGCAGCGGTTTTCAAAACTACAATGTGAACGGCGGTAAGGTGCGAACCCGTGGCTTTGAGGTTATGTTGAGCGGTGATATTATAAAAGGCGGTGACTTTGAATGGAAGTCTTCGGTGAATTTTAGCAGCTTCCGCAGTGTGGTGACCGAACTTCCACAAGGCGTTGACCAGTTTGTGACCGGATCTGCAAATATCTTTAACGGTGGCTCCAACGCTGTGTTTTATATCGCCCGGGAAAACGGCCGCGTGGGCGATATGTACGGCACCGG
>JBDNGW010000324.1:0-10844 GCA_041689735.1 Leeuwenhoekiella sp.
AATTGATAAAGCTGTCTTTGGACTGTTCCGGTGAAATTTTGGGCGTTCCACAATCGAATCAAATTTTCCGTTTAAAATTGAAGGGTGTTTTTTTACCGAATATATCGGGTAGGTTTTGACCTCGGGACGATAGTTAATCAGCACTTAATGATCGCAACAGGATTCCTACTATCAAAAGACAGAATTGCCTCGAAGAGGCTGAATTTCAAAATCAATAATTTATTGTAGATTACTGCACAGAGAGAATTTTTTAGTTAAAACAAGAATAATGAAAATAACAATAATAACATGACGTACCAGACCAATCTCAATTTAAAGGCAACCGATTTTGCCCTGCTATTTTTTAGGGTGGCCATTTCTATCCTGATGCTTCTGCACGGTGTCCCTAAATTGCTAATGCTTTTTGGCGATGCCGAAATTCAATTTGCAGATCCCATTGGTATAGGAATGACCGCCAGTCTGGCGCTGGCCGTTTTTGCTGAGGTAATCTGTTCTGTTTTACTTCTTTTAGGTTTGGGAACACGATTGGCTTCCATCCCATTACTTATCGCCATGCTCGTCGCGGTGCTTATCGTGCATGTTCCAGACGGCTGGGGTCGACAGGAATTGCCTTTGCTTTATGCGCTTGGTTATGTGATGCTTTTGCTTACCGGGCCAGGGAAATATTCTCTGGATCATGCTTTTTTAAAAAAGAAATTGGAGAAAAGGTAATTTGTATTCATTTGAAATAAAAAAAAGTTTGTATATCTGTAATCACTTCTAATTAGGAAATGTTATGTGTTTTATGCCACATCGAGTCTGACTACCGGCAAAGGCAGGCGCAGTCGAGATGCTATTTATCAATCATACGACTGCGCGCAGCATGACAAAATCTTACTTTAGATGTTTAAGCGGACAATCATAAAAAAAGCCTGAAAAATTTTATCTTTCAGGCTTTTTTCAGTTTTCTAATATTTTTTTAAGATCAAGAACCTTCATCAATAGGTAAATGATGCATCAATTTTGCGGATTTTGACCTATTTTGAGCATTTGTAAAAGATAATAAAGGCGGTATAAAAAATTTCTGAATTGCTAAACCATAGTCTAAATAATAGTAAAATTTTTAGTGGGAATAAAATGGCATCCGACCTATAGAATGTCCAAAATTTCATTTTCGTACTCTGAGAAGAGAGAACGCTAAATTTCGTTCAAACATAAAAGCCCAGCTATAAGCTAGGCTCCGATAGTATTTATTCTAAAGATGATCTATTCTTTGAGATCTTCCATACGTTTCACTTCATTGAGAGTTTTATGTATGTCTTCTAGTTGTTCTGTAACTACTTGTTGAATTTTAGTTGGAAGTTTGTGTTTTTCAAGTACGTCCTCATATTCTTCAACACTGGCTTTGTCACCACGTATACATTCTTCAAGAATGGCCTCGTCATCATTGCCAGCGATGGTCGATTTTAGATCAATCCATGCTCTATGTATAGACGCGGTTACACTTCCTGATTCTTTCGGTTTGGCATCAAGAGAGCGAAGTTCGAAATCTATTTCAGTAACAAAACGATTCCGTTTTACTGCTTGATGCTTGAGGTAGTTTTTTAAGGAGTGGTTTTTAGTATTTTCAATAGCCTTTTTAAAACCTTTTTCTGCATCGTAGTTTTTTTCTAAAAGATTTTGAAGTGATTCTACTATTTCGTCGTGATTTTCTTCTTTTGCTCCTTCTAAAGTGGTTTTCATATCAATTATATTTCGGTTAAATTTTGTACCAATTTAGTATTAAACCACTCATTAGTTCTTAAGAAATAGCCATTTCTAATAGGTTTAACATTCTGGATTTTCGGCGGAGTAAATTTCTATTGATTGGATAAGAAAATAGTTGAAGCGACGATCTTCCTTTTTCTAGTGGCAGAGAAATTATATTACGCAATTAAAAAAACTTTTAATCTTTCATTAATTGGGAACTACTAATAAATCAGTTGAATATTCGCGGTTATTTCTAAAAGTCTATTGAATTTGCTGCCCCTGCTGAACATGCGTTTTTTCAACAGTCTGGTTGGTTTAGCATCGCTTATTGGGTTTGAAGATCAGAGAATTACTTTATACAATTTAACAATTTTGATAGCTATCCGAATAGGGCGATGATTTGTGAAGACACTTTACGAACATTCAGTAAATGACCATAAAAAAACGATTTTCAATAGAAATAGGCTAAAAATCGTTTAAATAAGGATAGTGTAGTTATCGCAGCTAAGGATCTGTTAAGAAATAAAGTGACCGAATTATAGGCAGTTATTTTGTTTGACCACAAGGCGAAAAATGCAGGCATAGCCGTAGCTATGACGAGTATTTTCAACGCAGTGGGCGAGCAAAAGAACAAGTAGAAACGGGCAGGTTATTTCTATACAGATCCTAAAGTTAATTCTTTTAAAGGACCTTAATTTTTTACGTTAGGTTTAACAAGCTTCCATAATTTTTTCAAACCACTTATTAGTAATAAGGTTATGGCTCCCACAACTAGGCCTACCAAGAATTCGCCAAGAATACTGGGGATTTCTTCCAGTAAATGATGTACAAACTCAAGGTTGTGGACAAAGATCCCGCCTGAGACCAGAAGTAAAGCGATGGTACCTATAAAAGATAGCGCTTTTATAACCATGGGCAGGGCATTTACCAAAAATCTACCCACTTTGTCTGAAAAACTGTTCTCTTCCTCATTGAGTGCAATGAGTTTTGCGCCAAATTCATCCATTCTTATAATAAGTGCGACAATACCGTAAACACCTACAGTCGCGACCAGAGCAATTAGCGTGACTACCACGATTTGGATAGTCAGCGTTTGAGTGGTTACCGTACCGAGGGCTATAATGACAATTTCAATAGACAGAATAAAGTCTGTGATAATGGCAGCTTTGATCTTTTCTTTTTCCCTGTTTAAAATTTCTTCTTCAGAAAGTTGTTCAAAATCGGCAACCTTGTCTTTATGAGGATGAGGAAAAAAATATTCATATATTTTTTCAGCGCCCTCATACGCTAGATAAAGACCACCCAGAAGTAGAATGACCGTAATGACGGTGGGCACAAAAGCGCTCAATAAAAAAGCGAACGGCAGAATGATTATCTTATTGAGAAAGGATCCCTTTGTTATTTCCCAGAGTACCGGTATTTCACGAGAGGATAAAAAACCCGAAGCTTTTTCTGCATTTACCGCAAGATCATCACCCAGGATACCTGCAGTCTTTTTTGCGGCAACCTTGCCCATAATAGCAACATCGTCCATAAGTGCGGCAATATCATCAAGTAATGCAAAGAATCCTGAAGCCATAAAATAGTTTTAAATTGGTTGAAATATACTGGAATTTGATAGATTATGATACGCCTATAAGCTATAAGGTTAATTCGCGTTAAAAAAAACGTGTCACCCTGCCTACTAGCAAAGACAGGTTTGAGAACTAAAATTTTTTAAATAAAAAAGGCACTTCCATTGAAAGCCTTCAGGGACAAATTTTTACGAAAAACATATAAAATGTAGATCTACATTATCTAATTATATTGCGTCAAACTCAGGTTTGTAATAAAAATCACTAGTTAACAGAACCCTATTTTTTAAATTAGATATTCCTAGATAAATGAATCCTACGGAATCAAAATTAAATAATTACAGATTCAGTAATCCAAATATTATAAAATAATTGGCTAGTAGACCCTTCAATATAAAATTTAAACCTGTCTCGAAATGATATTTGTTGTTGAAAATACGTTCTTATTAGAGCTTGTTTAAAGTTAATTTAATGTGATTTTAAACAAGCTCTTTGTAAAAATGTATCGCAACAATATTTGAATAATTCGAAAAGACTTATCTATTTATCGCGGATCCAGCTGCCATCCAGCATGTTTATAATGCGGGAACCATAGGCCGCGTTACTTTCAGAATGGGTGGCCTGTATGATGGTCACACCGTCCTCTTGGTTCAGCTGTTTAAAAAGCCGCATGATCTCATCGCCCTGTTTTGAGTTGAGGTTACCGGTGGGTTCATCTGCCAGGATGAGCTTGGGCTTAGAGATCAACGCGCGCGCTACGCCCACAAGTTGTTGTTGACCACCGCTGAGCTGTGCGGGAAAAAGATCCTTTTTGCCCACAATATTAAACCTGTCCAACATATCTGCAACCAATGCCTTCCGTTCAGAAGATTCAATCTTTTTATAAAGCAGCGGGGTTTCAATATTCTCATAAACGGTAAGTTCGTCAATAAGATGATACTGCTGAAAAACAAAACCGATGTATTCCTTATATAATTTGGCCCGTTGTTTTTCCTTCATACCATGCACCGGCTCGTCCATAAAAAGATATTCCCCTTCCTAAAAATCGTCCAACATCCCAATGGCATTGAGCAAAGTGGATTTTCCTGAACCAGAAGGCCCCATGATCGATATGAATTCCCCTTCTTCAATGTTCAGGTTGATGTCATTGAGCAAAAAAGTCCTACGACCGCCGGTGCTGACCCATTTATAGATGTTGTTGAGTTGTATAAGCATGGTTTTATTGTTATTGTTATTATTATTACTATTGATATTCCGAAGTGTTCTGATTATTGTCTAGTTACTGCTACACGACAACTGAAAACTGCAACTGCCCACTGCCACTGAAAACTGAGACTCCCCCGTCTGAGTAAAAGTTCCCCCTTAAGGGGCTAGGGGGATTTCATTCCACCCTCAAACTCTCCACAGGGTTCTTCGCCGCCGTACTCAAGGTTTTTATACTGATGATGATCAGCGCCAAGACGAGCATGAGCAGTCCGCTCAAGGCAAAAATCCACCAACTAAGGGAAGTTTTATAGGCGTAATCCTGTAACCATTTATGGACGCCGTACCAAGCGAGCGGTGCGGCAATAACAAATGCCAAAAGTACAAGCACCAAAAAATCCTTACACAATAAGAGGTTGAGTTGTGCCAAAGAAGCGCCCAAAATCTTACGAATCCCGATCTCTTTGACCCGCCGCTCTGTAGTATAGATGACCAGTCCCAAAAGTCCAAGGCAGCTGATAAGTACCGCAAGTCCAGTGGCCCAATTGAGGAGTTTGGTCATGCTATTCTCGCTATTGTAAAACTTTTGCACCGTTTCATCCACAAACCTCAACTCAAAGTCCGATCCCTGATAAATGATTTTCCATGCATTTTCGGCCTTTGCAATGGTATTTTGCCAGTTTTCAGCATCTCCTTTATTGAGTTGCAGGTGCAGCGTAGTGAATTGCGAATAGCTATCCCTGCTCCAATCTCCCACGAAGGCCATGGGCTCGATTTTGGATTTTAGGGAACGCTGGTTAAAATCGGCCATGACTCCTACGATGGGATAGGCATCTTTGCCCTGACCAATGCTTTCACCAACGGCTTCCTGTGCGTTTTTAAAACCCAGCATTTTTTGATACGTCTCGTTAATTACATATTCATGTACGGTATCGTTTCTCAATTTTCGGCCGGCCAGCATCTTAATGTTATATAAATCCAGATAATTTTCATCACCGTACAATAGTTCTAAAGTGGTGTGAATCTCTTTTTTGCCATCCACAAAATCTACCCCCATTGCATGCGTATTTTGTGAGGCCGGAGGTGACCCGCCAAGACTGATCTTTTCTATCTGCGGAATGGCTTTTATCTCTTCAACAAACTGATTTCTCCTTAACATGGAATCATCCTGCCAGGGCGTTCTGATGTAAGCTATGGCATCGGTTTTAAAACCCATGTCCTTCTGCATCAGAAAATGGATCTGTTTGCCCACCAATAAGGTGGAAATGATAAATACCTGAGCAATGACAAATTGAAATATGGTGAGCCCTTTTCGAAAGGAAGCACTGCCACCACCTGTAATAAGCCTGTCCTTTAAAACGGTAACGGGTTTAAAGGAAGACAGAATTAAGGCCGGATAAAATCCAGAAAATAAGGTCACTACAAGAACCAATATCACACCAAAACCAATTATCAAAGGATCGGCAAACAGTCCAAAATGTAGCCCCGGCGGAAGAAAGTCAGAAAAAATTCTTAGCAGACCGGCTGCAAGCACTATGGACAGGCCGGCAGCCAAAAGAGTGAGCAAAAAAGTTTCTCCCAAAAATTGAATCACAAGTTGTTTTTTAGAACTACCTAAGGTTTTCCTGATCCCGATCTCTTTCGCGCGCTGGGTTGCCTGAGCGGTATTTAAATTGATGAAATTGATACAGCCCAAAGCCAAAAGAAACCCTGCAATACATAGCAGACTGATGAGTACCGTTCTATTCGCGCTGTTTTCAGTAAAATCAAAAATAGAATAATCCTTGCTGAAATGGAGCTTGCTCAAGGCCTGTAAATGAAATGTCCTAAAGGATTTGTACTTTTCGGCATACTCACTACGACGTTCTTTGGCCAACGCATCCAGTTGATTTTGAACATTGACCAGCGCCATTTTATCGGTCAGTTTAAGGAATAATTGAGTGCTGGAACTTGTATTGTCCCAATTGTCATCGGTCACCTGATCCTTCATATAGGTTTGGCTGGCGGTCTGCACCGAAATAAATTCTTGAAAGCTAAAATCGGTACGTTCCTTAAAATCACCTACGATTCCCGTTATTTTCGCTGTTGCGGTATCCCCATAGGTCAAAGTTTGGCCCAAAATTTCAGTATAATCTTCTTCCGGAAAATAAGTTTTTGCACGGCTTTCGGTTAGCACCACTTCATTGGGATTCTCAGGTGCTGTATCGGCATTTCCAGCAAGCCATTGGTAAGTAAAAAACCTAAAGAAACTACTGTCGGCAAAAATCATCTTTTCCGGGTTGTTGATCGCTTTTTTGAAAGAAGGGTTCATTACTTTTGGCAGGTCTGCCGTAAAAAATGTAGCGGACTGTTGAACGCCCACAATTCCTTGTCTTACCGCTTCAGTCAAAGGCACCGCCACACCACTATTATGCCCTTCCCCTTCCGGCGAACTAAAATCCGTTGTCACCCGATAAATCCGATCCCCATCCGGATGAAACTTATCAAAGGTAAAGTCATAATAAACCATCAGTCCGATCACAAAAGAGGCGCTGAGCCCAATGGCAAGGCTAATAATGTTGATAAGGGAGAATACTTTATTGTTCCAAAGGTTTCTCCAGGCGATTTTAAAGTAGTTTCGTATCATTTTTACTATTATTATTTATTGCTGTTATTATTGGCATTCTGGGGTTTAATAGAAATTTGTTTTTTATTACATATACTTCAGAAAAGATCTAACAGAATTCGTCCGATAATACTATAAACTGTTTATTATAATCTCAATTTCATTGAATCCAAAACTTATCAGTTCTCAAATCTATTCTTTCTCAAATAGTGTACGTCCCTTCTGCCAACTGCCTACTGCGACTGAAGACTGACACTGAAAACTGCCTACTGCCATTGCCTACTGCGACTGAAAACTGCCAACTGCGACTGAAAAATGCGACTTATTTTCACTATCTTTATCTACTTTTAAATTTTTCACATTATGGAAACGATCACGATCAAAGTGGCCGAAAAAACGGCAAGGGAATGGGAGAAAGCTTCGCCAGAACTGCGCTCGCACCTGGAAAAACAACTTGACAATCAAATCGATGATTTGATTTACCGAAGTAAAGTCGCCAAATTTGAAAAATCTTTGGACGAGATTAGTGCAGAAGCTAAGGCGAATGGACTGACTGAAGAAATTCTTCGGGAGATTCTCAATGAAGATGATTGAAAATTTTGTTTTTGATACCAATACACTTGTTAGCGCTTTCCTATTCGAGAACTCCATCCCAAGGAAAGCATTGAGTCTGGCGACCAGAACGGGAAGATTGACTGCTAGTTCCGAAACACATTCGGAATTTAAAGAAGTTATCTTCCGCACCAAATTTGATAGATATTTCGGGTTGAATGGTAGGCAAAAAGCATTAGAAGAAATTAACGAAATTAGTATTTTTCTCGAAATCAACGAGCGCATTACCTCCTGTCGCGATCCCAAAGACGACAAATTCCTAGAACTTGCCGTTTCCGCAAAAGCATCCTGTATCATCTCGGGCGATGAAGATCTTTTAGTATTGAATCCGTTTAGAAATATTCCCATTTTAAAGGCTTCTGAGTTTTTGGAGCGTTTCTGATCGTTTTGGTAAAGACCTCACAGGTTTCAAATACCTGTGAGGTCTGGAGTTTTATTCTGTTCTAAGGCTGTGTATGGGATTTCGTGTCGCTGCTTTTATTGCCTGAAAGCTCACAGTTAACATCGCAATACTTAGTGCTAGAATACCTGCAAGCGCAAATGCCCACCACGGTATGGCAATGCGGTATGCGAAATCCTGAAGCCAATTATCCATTGCTAGCCAAGCTATTGGCACCGCTAAAACTACAGCTCCTAGTACAAGTTTTAGAAAATGGGTCGCTAATAAACCTACGATACTGGTCACGCTGGCACCAAGTACCTTCCGAACTCCTATTTCTTTGGTGCGTTGTTGTTGAGCACTAAAAGCGACGAGACCAAATAACCCCAGAGAGGCTACAAAAATGGCGAGGATCGTAAAGCCTGTAAATAACGTTGCCATACGCTGATCTTCCGTATAGGCATAAGCCAAATCTTCATCTAAAAAAGAATATTCAAAAGGGGTACTTTTTAAATAATCATCCCATTTATGCTCCAGTGTTTCTATTACCTGTTGGGTGTTTTGCCCTGCTATTTTTACAGTTATAAATGAAGTTGCAACATCATAACTTTTTGAAGTCTGAGAAAAGAGTGCAAACGGCTGAATGGGATTGTGCAAAGATTCTAGATTGAAATCTTTCAAAACGCCTATGACCGTATAGAATTCCTGATTTCCGCCCGGGTATTGTATCTGTTTGCCCAACGGGTTTTTCCAGCCTATTTGAGAAGCGGCGGTTTCATTGATCACAACGGATAACGAATCATTAAAACGCTTGTCAAAACCTCTCCCATCTAAAATCTGAAGGTCTAGAGTCTTTATAAATTGATAATCGACAAGGTACGAGCTGAGCGAAATATCTTTTGCAATATTAGGAGCATCCGGGGTTGCTTTTGGCACATAAAAATCTCCAAAACCTCCTTTGGTAAACATGCCCGTAGAACGACTGGCGGCTTCTATTCCCGGTAAGCCTTCTATTTCTTTTCTAAAACTTTCTTCACTATCGGCAAGTCTTTCAGTATTATTAATAACCAGGACATTATTTTTATCAAAACCCAGATCTTTATTTTGTGTATAGCGCAACTGCGTAAAAACAACCAGTGTGCAAATGATCAACGTAATAGCGATGCTAAATTGAAAAACAACCAGTGCATTGCGTACAAATCCGTTTTGATTTGTTTTGAAACCACTTCCTTTTAAAGCTTTAAGAGGACTGAAAGCGGTTAAGAAAAATGCAGGATAAATTCCGGCTAAAAAAGCGGTGGACAGAATTATACCCAGTAGCAGCAGTATTAGATTCACATTAAAAAATGCGGCCAAGCTAATCGTCTTTCCCGATATTTCATTAAAAAACGGTAATATTAAAATAACTGCGACAATAGCCAGTAAAGCAGCAAAAAATGTATAACACAGCACTTCAGTCATAAATTGTTTTATAAGCTGCCCGCGCTGCGAACCCAATACTTTACGAATACCTATTTCCTTACTTCGTTTTACCGACTGAACGGTAGCAAGATTAATAAAATTCACACAGGCTAAAACGACAATAAACAGGGCGATAATGCCTAATATATAAAGGCTTTTGATATCATGTTGTTCTGTAATTGAGGATACAATATCCTCGGAATACAAATGTATATCTGTAAGTGGTTGTAATTGCAATTCCCAATAATTGCCATTTTCAATAAATTTATCAAGAGGTTGTCCAATCCGTTCAAAAGCAGGTGCTGCCTGTACTTTTAGCATCTCCGGAAAACGGGATTCTAGCCGAACGATACTTGTAGGATCATTACCTGCTTGTTCTGTAAATTTTACATAAGTGGCCACATTCAGCCAAACCCAGCTCCAGTTAAAATATGCAACATCATCGAAGTTCTCAATAGGTAACAGCAAATCAAATTTTACAGAAGCCGGATAGTTGTCTAAATCGGTTAAAATCCCGGTAACCGTAAGTGGTTTTTTATCGTCACCATAATAAAGCGTTTTGCCCATAGGGTCCGTTTCCCCAAAATATTTTTTGGCTATTTGGGGCGTGATGACCACACTGTTCAGCGCTGTTAAACAGGTTGCCGGATCCCCACTTACAAGTGGATAATTTAATACGTCCAGAAAATTGGGATCAACCGCAAAAATCTCCGTTTCATTAAAAACTTTTGGTGTAGAACCGGCGGCATATTCCATTAATGCATTCGAAGGTTGATACATGCGGGTGGCACTTTCGATCTCTGGAAAATCAGCTACCAGCGCTGCACCGGCAGGCGGCGGAGTATACCCAGCCCTAAAAGCATTATCCCCCATTTTTCCGTTGATATTTACCCTGTAAATACGATCGGCATCAGCAAACGACTTGTCGTAACTCAACTCGCTTTGAATGTATAACGCAATTAGCATTACCGAAATAAGGCCTATGGCCAAACCCAAAATATTGAGAATACTGTTCACTTTATGTCTGAACATATTCCGCCAGGCGATTTTGATATAATTTCTAAGCATAATTGTCTGATTTTAAGCGGTTTTTGACTGTTTATTGATTGTTTTTGGCATTAAAAGGTAATCGGTTTTCTAAAGTATTTATACCGTTAAACCTTTGAATTTACTGTAATATTTTGTATATTGTAGGATGCCAAAAAAGATATCCATTTCCGTTAAAGAGAGCGTCGGTTTTTTGAACAGGGCCTATTCAAAAACGACCGGTCGGCTGCAGCAG
>JBDNGW010000325.1:0-10519 GCA_041689735.1 Leeuwenhoekiella sp.
GTTCCAAAGTTTCAAACTTTAAAAAAGTTAACCCGCTCGGCATTTACATTCTGAACTGCACACTCCAAACTCCGAACTCCGAATTCCAAACTCGAAACCCTGAACTCTAAACTCTTAACTTATACCAATAGTCTTCCCCGTCCTTACCGATTCATCTGCCGCAAGCACCACTTTCAAACTGTTGACCGCATCGTGTAAATGATCACTGAGATCTTCATCATCTTGAATCGCCCGTAGCAAAAATTCCTGTTCCAATAGGCAAAGCGCGTCATGATCGGGTTCGTCTGAAATAGGTATTATTTCGTCTTTCTTACTAAAATTTCCCTCTTGATTAAGCGTGCTGTGATGCAACAGCAGTCCACCGGTTTTGGTATGGCCTTCAATATCCTGCGAGGGATTTTTAGGTTTATCTGAAATGCTTACCGAACCTTTAGGGCCTATCACGTCTTTGATAAAAAAAGCCGTTTCGCTCATCATCGGTCCCCAACCAGCCTCGTACCAACCCACCGATCCGTCTTTAAAGCGCACCTGCAACTGTCCATAATTGTACATTTCTGGGGCAATTTCTTCGGTGAGTCGCACGCCAATGGCACTTACGCTTACCGGTTGTGATTGGGTCATCTGGCACATAATATCCAGATAATGCACGCCACAATCTACAATGGGCGACATGCTTTTCATAAGTTGCCGGTGCGTATACCATTTTTCGCCGGAACTCTGCTGGTTCAGGTTCATACGCATCACCAATGGTTTTCCCAGGGTTTGCGCAACCTCCACAAACTTTTTCCAAGACGGATGCACACGCAGAATGTAGCCCACCACCATTTTTTTATTCTTCTCGAATGCGAGCTTTACAAGTTCGATGGCCTCTTCAACAGTTGTGGCCAGGGGTTTTTCAACAAAAACATGCGCGTTTGCATAAAGGCTTTTCCGCACATAATCGGCATGCGTGTCAGGATAGGTGTTAATGGAAACCACATCTGGCCTTGTTTCGCGCAACGCGGAATCAAAATCATGAAAAGTCGGGATTCCGCCAAGTTCAGCAGAAAGTTTTTCGCGGCTTTCCGGCGATCGGCTCACAAGGCCCACGATTTCAAAGGTGTCCAGTTTACTGTAGGCTCGCGCGTGCGAAGCGCCCATATGACCGCAACCCACAACAAGTGTTTTTAGTTTTTTAAAGGTATTTGACATAATATATTGTGTTTTCTTCTCTCGATAAAATGACCGATTCCGTTGGAAAAAATGCTTAAAAGCTCAATTTTTAGCCTAAAAAGGTAGTTTTTAACCTGTTTATTCACTTCTATATTTCTGCATGATTTCTTTAAACAAAAACCCAGTGGAAGGCGGCGTGTATGAGACCGCATTAGCACCGGCTTCTATTACCTGAGCGATGGTTTCATCTGTTTTTCCGCCGGTGGCGATAATAGCGATATCACTGTTCAGTTCACGTATTTTTTTAATGATCTTTACTGTATTTTCCCCTCCCGATACATTAAAAATATCAACGCCAGCTTGTAATCTCCCTTTAATATCGTCCCGTTCGGAAACTATTGTTATGGTCACCGGAATATCGATTTTTTGCTTGAGTTCTCTAATTAGATCATTGCTGGCAGGTTTGTTTAAAACCACGCCCAGCGCACCTTGAAATTCGGCATGCAGCGCCAGTTCCACAGAGCGAAGTCCCGAGGTAAGACCGCCGCCCACCCCGCAGAAAACGGGCTTGTCTGCTGCCGAAATCAGCGCATGGCTAATAATGGGCTGTGGGGTAAATGGATATACGCCAATGATCGCGCTGGCATTGGTATTACGTATGATCGCAATATCTGTGCTGAACAAAAAGGACTTTAAAACCTGTCCAAAAACCTTAATGCCCGAACATTTCTGAATAACATCAGGAACCACAACAATGTTTTTGCGCAGTTTGCTGCCAAAAGTGGGTATATTATCCTCCTTTTTCATTGGTTCAAAATTTGTAAAAAAAATCAAAATTACTTCCTAAGCTTTTGTAAAAAGCCTTTTTGTGTTCCATCAGGATTTTTGTAAATGCTGAATCTCATACGCCTGTTGTGCAATTTCCAGTTCTTCATCAGTAGGCACGATCAAGATTTTAACCTTGCTATTTTCGGTATTGATTTCGCGGATTTTTGCCTCCCGAAGGCCGTTTTTTTCCGCATCCAGTTCTATTCCGAAGAAATCCATATTTGCACAGACCATTTGTCTGATTTTGCTGCTGTTCTCACCAATCCCCGCTGTAAAAAGTACAGCATCAATTCCGTTGAGAGCGGCAGCGTAGGCGCCAATATATTTTTTGATCCGGTAGGTGTTGATTTCCAAAGCCATTGTACAAGAAGCGTCGCCAGCTTCTGCTTTTGCTTCTATATCGCGCAGATCGCTGTAGCCGGTAAGTCCCAGCATTCCGCTCTTTTTATTAAGCAGATTATTGACTTCCTTGGCAGAATACCCCAAGGAATCTATCAGATAAAAAATAACCGATTGGTCTATATCCCCAGCACGTGTTCCCATAACGAGTCCGTTTGCAGGGCCAAAACCCATGGAATGGTCTATGGCTTTTCCGTCTTTTATAGCGGTCATACTACAACCATTGCCCAAGTGAATACTGATAATCTTTATATGTTTTTTGTTTAAATAATCAATCGCTTTCTTGCTCACATATTCATGGCTGGTGCCATGAAAACCATATTGCCGAATGTCCTCTTTTTCCAATAATTCTTTTGGAATTGCATATTGATAGGCTTTCTGCGGAATGCTCTCGTAAAATGCGGTGTCAAAAACGGCAATTTGAATCGCTTTTGGAAAGATTTGCTCTGCAACGGCAATGCCCTTTAAATTGGCCGGATTGTGCAATGGCGCCAAAGAAGCAAGAACGTCGATACTTTTTTTAACGTCCTCCGTGATCAGCGTGGTTTCGGAAAATTTGCCGCCGCCGTGTACTACGCGATGACCAATTACTGTCACTTCATCTACATTCTTGAGCACGCCATGTTGCGCGTTGAGCAGCAGATCGGTTACTTTCTTTAAGGCTTCCCCGTGGTTTTTTATAGTTGCTTTTTCGGTGGTTTCATAGGTTGCAGATTTATAATGCATTTTGCTTCCTGCAATACCAATACGCTCCACTATTCCACTGGCCAAAACCTCCGCCGCAGGCATAACAAACAATTGAAATTTAAGGGAAGAACTCCCCGAATTGATAACGAGTATTTTCATTGATTTTGTTTTTTAATTTTAGCCTAGGGCTTCGGTACTAATTCCTTTCCGCTTGGGCTCTATGGAATTCACTCAGCCACTTGGCTTCGGTACTAATTCCTTTCCGCTGCGCTGCAAGAAATTCACTCAGCCACCTGTAATTCGGTGCAAATTACTTTCCGCTTGGGCTCCATGGAATTCACTCAGCCACCGGCTTCAATAAAGATTTTTTTCAGCTTGGGCTACAAACACAGGTCCGTCCACAGCGTTAATTCAAAATTTATAATTCATAATTCACTTTCATATTTCATATTTGCCTGAATAGCAGTAATAATAACGGTATTAAAAACATCATCAACTGTGCAACCGCGGCTCAGATCATTTACAGGCTTGTTGAGGCCTTGCAACATGGGGCCAATCGCGAGCGCACCGGTTTCCCGCTGTACGGCTTTGTAGGTGTTATTCCCCGTATTTAAATCGGGAAAAATAAGCACACTGGCTTGACCGGCGACTTCAGAATCGGGCAGTTTACTCTTGCCCACGCGTAGATCTACCGCTGCGTCGTATTGAATTGGGCCTTCCACTTTTAGGTCTGGGCGCAGTGTATTTACCAGTTCCGTGGCTTTGCGTACGCGATCTACATCTTGACCTTTTCCCGACGAACCGGAAGAATAGGAAAGCATCGCGATTTTTGGTTCGATGCCAAAAGCCTTGCTGCTTTCCGCCGAAGAAATTGCGATTTCGGCCAACTCTTCTGCGGTGGGATTGGGATTTATCGCGCAGTCGCCAAACACCGAAACGCGGTCTTCCAAACACATAAAAAATACCGAGGATACCACTGAAACTCCCGGTCTGGTTTTAATAAACTGCAACGCGGGCTTGATCGTGTGCTGTGTGGTGTGCATCGCACCGGAAACCATGCCGTCTGCGTGGCCTTTATAGATCATCATGGTGCCAAAGTAGGAAACATCTGCCATCCAGTCGCGGGCAATGTCCATATTGACGTTTTTATGTTTGCGCAGCTCGTAAAAGGTTTCGGCATAATCGTCAAAGTGCTTTGATTTTACAGGATCGATCACGTGCACTTTATCCAGGTTTAGCGGGATCCCGTTAAGGCTTATTTTTTCGGCGATCTTCTCTTTTTCTCCCAGTAAAGTAATTTCCACGATATCCAACTGTACGAGTCGGGCGGCGGCACTGAGAATTCGCTCATCGATACCTTCGGGCAGGACAATGTGTTTCTTGTGTGCCTTGGCCCGTTTCATTATACCATATTGAAACATGCGTGGGGTAATTCCGCTAGGCTGAAAACTGATGAGACGCTCTACCAGATCGTCAAAGTTGACCTGCTTTTCAAAGAGAGCCAGCGAAGTCTCGATTTTCTGATTGCTATCGGCATAGATTTTTGACTTGATCGAACCGATCTGGTTGGCAACCGAAAACGTCCCATCACTCACCGAAACAATGGGCACGATCTGAGAGAGCCCTTCAATGAGTTTGAGAATGGATTCTTCGGGAATAAGACCGCCAGTGAGAATGATGCCCGAAATACGTGGATAATTGGATGAAATATTGGCCTGTAATGCACCGAGGATGATATCGGCACGGTCACCGGGTGTAATCACAAGACTGTCCGTTTTAAGATGAGTGAGGTAATTGCGCAATTGCATTGCCCCTACGCCAAAACTACCGGTCTGGTTGTCGATGAAATTGGCTCCAAAGAGTACTTTTCCCTCCAGCTCTTCTACAATTTCCTTAATGGTGGGATGGGCAAGTTTTTTGGTATAGGGAATAGAAAACACGGCGACCTCTTTTGGCAGAAAATTACGCAGCCCTTTGGTGGCAATTTTTAGGTTTTCCCGTTGTACTTTATTGGCCACCATGGCCATCACCGAAACATCGCGGTCACGGAAAGAGGTATAGGCAATCTGCATGCTGCCCAGCAGTTCTTCTTTCGTCTTGCCCACGCCGCTGGCAACAACAATAGCAGGGATTCCCAGGTTTTTTGCGATCAGCACATTCGTGTCAAACTCAAAAACGCTCCCTTCGCCGGTAAAATCCGAGCCTTCTACCAGTACAAAATCAAAGCGGTCTTCTAGCTCTTTGTATTTGGTAATGATGGTGTCCATGATTTCACCCGCATGACCCTTATTGCGCTTTTTAACAATCTGGCTACGGGTAAAGGCAAAAGCATCCGTATACTCCATATCTACATCAAAGTTGGAAAGTACTGTCGCTATATGATTGTCTTTTTCCCCCTTCTTCTTATCGTCAATAATGGGTCTAAAATAGCTGACTTTAGCAATTTTACCTAATAGGGTACGCATAAGCCCCAACGTAACGATAGATTTGCCGCTATTGGGCTCTAAAGTGGCAATATATATCCCTTTACTCATTGATTTTGTTTACCTCAAAAATAGCGTTTAAAGGGCAGGAATCGATAAAAATGTCCCTAAAAACGAGGTTTTTTTAACATACATTACTGCGCATAATCTTTCCAAATTTTTAAATTTTGAAAAAGCGCAACGCAAAAACCTCACAGGTTTTAAAAACTGTGAGGTTTGAGACTTGTCTATAAAATAATTTAACTTGTCTATTTATCCTTAAAAATATCCATTATTCCCTCAAACTGGCCGGTTTTAAAACTACTACTGTCCTTGCTCATGGTCTGGGTAAGTTTAACCATATCGGCCACGTTCATATTATCGCCCAGTACGCGGGCCAGCACAAAACCTTTGTTCTCGTCTTGCGCAAAGACGACCACTTCATCAATGGCATCTTCATCCCCTTTAAAATACAGGCGCATGCGCTGGCTGGGTTTCCCGAAAGACATCAGTTCTTCATAACCGTCACGGGCCAGAATTGCCTTTACCTTTTCGGTTTCCGGTTTGTACAGTTTCTTTGTTTCCGCATTGAGCGGCAAAGCGAGAATATTTACCTTTTTCACGGTCTGGGCCACCTCTTTCTGATCTGCTGTGAACTTGTCGCTTTGCGGAATGATAAGGCTCGCGGGTACATCTAACATTACAAAATCATTGTTCTCCTTGTGATCTACATAATATTCTTGCAGCGATTGCTCACCGTTACAGCTTACCGCCAGTACCGCCAGAAATGCTATAATTATATACCTTGTCATATCTTAGTTTACTTTTACGTTTTTAAGTTCTTCACTGCCCGAAAAATTAATACTACTGGCAATTTTACCTATCTCCTTCAAGTTGATATTACCGGTTATTTTTGCGATCACCGTATCGTCTGAATTACTGATACCGTCTATAAACATCACAAATTCGCTCACATAATCATCACTTTTACCCGGTTTTGCATAAAACTGAACGTCTTTACCGTCATCTTTTACGCGCATGAGTTCGTCAAGCTTGGCCACGCTCAGGTATTTATTGAACTCGGTACGCATAAGCTTTGCGGTAGTTGTGTTCTTAGTGGAATAAAACGTAATATCGTTCAAGCTGTTCACCAGATCCACATAATTTTTCATTTCAGGATCATCGGTATCCAGGTCAAACTGGGAGAGCATTTTTAGCATTTTCTGATTCACCACGATCGAGGCGACATCTTGCATATCTTCAAATTTCTGAAATGGATCTTGCGCCTGCGCTGTTAGTCCCATCAAGAAAACCAGTGTGCTTATCAGTATTTTAGTCATGATTATAAATTTTAGTTATTGTTACTATTATTGCTATTGCTATTAGTATTAATGTATTTATCTGTTGTTTTTTCAAATTCGTCAAGCGCGCTCAACTTTGAGGTGCTTTGAGCTATAAAACTACCCATCATAAAAAGCGCCTGTTTTGTTTTTAAAGCTGCTACTTCGGGGTCTTTGTAGGTGCCGTAGTCATTTGTATTATTGTTATTTCTATTGTTATTATTAAAAAAGAGAAACAGGCCTGCGATCACAAGAATGCTTGCTGCGATTGAAAATACAGGGAAAAATGCCTTTTTCCTGGGTAAATTGATCTCGCCGGTGTAACGCTCCTTTTTTGCTTTCGCGAAAGCGGAAAACAGGGCAGTGTATTTTTCAAGATGCGGCGCTACGGCATCACCTTTAAAATACGCCCGAAGCCTATGCTCCTGCTCTAAGCTGCTCTCGCCCTCAAAATAGAGCTCAAGTATTTGTTCAATGTTTTTATTTGATTCCATAGCGGTGTTTTTCCAATAATCCTTCCCGTATTGTTTTTCTTGCCCGTGAAAGTGCAGTGCGTACGGTGCCTTCATTAATTCCCAACTGTTCAGCGATCTCTGCGTTTGTATATTCTTCCACATCGCGCAGCTGCAGGATAAGCTGTTGCTGTTCGGGCAGGTCCTTCATTAATTTATAAACCCAATTTACACTATCGCTGACTTCGGTGTCATTTACCGTATCATAACTGTTGTCCCTATAATTGCTGTGTACCAGGCTCACATTGTTGCTGCGTTTGGCCTTTAAGGTGTCATAACAATAATTTTTTGTCATGGTCATCGCAAAAGCTTCGGCATTGCGGTACTTTTTGATCTGCTTGTTCTTTGACCACAATTTTAAAAGAACTTCTTGGGTCGCGTCCTGCGCTTCTTCTTCCGAAGTAAGCAAGCGCCGTGCCAACCGGTATATTTTGTCCTGAAACGGGGTTACACTCGTTAAAAAGTCCTTTTGGTTCATTACAATGCGTTGTTACAAGGAAGACGACCTAACATTAATTTTGTTACAAAGGGATCGATAATTGCAATAATACCTTTATTTTGTGGTTCTTAAATAATCGGTTTCCGATTTAAGATGAGAGACCAGAGACCGCTGCGCTAAAAGATGAAAGATGAAAGACCGCTGCGCTGAAAGATAAAAGATCTAATTGTGATTTAACGGTAACTAATCGATAACCAGTAAATTACTTTTGTAATTACTTTTAAATTATTCTTGTTTTTCATCGACTAAAAATCAACCCTAGAATAACTCAAAAAGCGAAAAAGCAAAATTGAATACCTTACCATCGATAATTGTAGCAGATTTATAAAAGTTTTATCGAACACTAATATCCTTAAATAATTTAAATATGAATATGAAAAAATTACCCCAATTAGTTGTTATGGGTTTGCTCATAGCAGTTACATTTTCTTGCAGTAAGGATCGCGATGATGAAATAAAACCGGTGGCAGATACACTGGAAGTTGAGAATTTCATTTATAGAGCGATGAACATCTGGTATCTTTATAAACCGGACGTAGCTGTACTGGCCGATGATCGCTTTGCAGATCAGGATGCACTCAATAAATACCTAGGCGGCTTTGAATCGCCCGAAAAACTATTCTATGACGGCGTAAAAGCGCCTAAACCGCTTGACCGTTTTAGCATTATTACATCGGATTACCGCGAACTCGAAAAGAGTTTTGCGGGAGTAAGCCTGAGCAATGGAATGGATTATGGTTTAGCACTCCTTCAAGAAGGCAGCGACCGCGTAGTTGGTTTTGTACACTATGTTTTGCCCAATACCTCAGCGGAAGCCCAAGGCGTAGAACGCGGGATGCTTTTTACCGAAATAGACGGCACACCGCTTACGACAACAAATTATATTGAACTTCTAGCCTCGACCAAGTATACCATTGCCGTTGCCGAAATCACTGCTGACGGAATTGTGAAAACCGGCCAGACGATTTCCCTCACCAAACAAGAATATACCGAAAACCCCATTTTTATCACCAAAACCTTTGATAATATCACCGGCCAGAAAGTGGGCTATCTAATGTACAACTCGTTTACGGCCAACTTTGATGCTGAATTAAACTCTGCATTTGCTGATTTTAAAAGTGAAGGTGTCAATGCACTCGTTCTTGACCTGCGCTACAATGGCGGCGGCTCGGTACGTACCGCAACCGATCTTGCTGCGATGATTACTGGACAGTTTCCAGGAGAACTTTTTGCAAAAAGTGTTTACAACCCACAGGTTCAAGCCGCCTTTGAAGCACAGAAACCCGAATTATTAAATAGGAATTTTAACACGGCTATTACAGATAAAACTCCCATAAACAGTTTAAATCTTGCTAAGTTGTATGTGATCACTACAAATAGCAGCGCTTCGGCCAGCGAACTTGTGATCAACGGGCTTGATCCTTATATTGATGTTCGGCAAGTGGGCGATACGACAACTGGTAAATTTCAGGCTTCGGTAACTTTTTATGACGCCCCAGATTTTGAGCGCAAAAATGCCAATCCAAATCATTTTTACGCCATCCAGCCACTTATTTTGACCACCGCAAATGCCGCTGGAACAACCGGTTTTGTAAAGGGATTAAATCCTGATGTGCCCCTAGAGGAATATGTGTCAACCTATGGCGTCCTGGGCGATGACAACGAACCTTTATTAAAGGCAGCGCTTGATGAAATACGTGGTGGGAGATCATTTGACCTCATCCAAAATCAAGGAAAAAGATTGCAAGAAATAGGGGAATCTGGTATGGATGATCCTACCTATCAGCGCATGTATGTAGATTTACCGGAGTAGATTCCTCCCTGTGCATTCCTCTCGCTCCACTCGTCGGATGCAAGTCCGAAGGAGGGGGAACAAAAGGCTTATGTCACTAAATTAATTTAAAAAACAAAAAGCCCGATTGCGGTTATCCGAAATCGGGCTTTTAGAGTTCAAAAATTGGAATTTAGATCGATTCAGTCATTACTGTAAAAACCATTTGGCGCAACTCCCACCGAGTACGAATCCTCTAAATTGCCATTTAAAGAATATTTAAAGGCTTTACTATCGGAAGCGTAATCGCCGCTATCTGATATATAAATAGCTTTATCAATCACACTAAAACCGTATATATTAGCAAAACTGGCATCGGAATCAAAAGTAATCAAAGCTTCCGCTGAAAACGTTGTTGCGCCTTCCGCCATGTTGTAAACAGATTTACCGGACGTGTAATAAATTACGTCATCGTCAATCATTAAATTTTTTGGGCTGGCAATTGTTTCTGGAAGTGTTATAGTTTGATCAATTTTAGCCGAAGTCATATCAATGATGAAAAACTGCCCAAGACCTACAGCATTAGACGCCAATACATACAATTTATCATTATCCTCATCAAAGGAGTTGGGAGAATTTCCCGTCCCTAAATCAATTACCTTTTCTATGGTGTTAGATGTAGTATTAAAGATGCTAATGGAATTACCGCTGCCAAAAGATCCATTGATGATGTATATTTTACCATTCTCGCTCAAAACTTTTTCGGACAAATTACCGAGCATAACTTTTTCTGTGGAATAATCTTCAAGATCAATTATGGTCATAAAACTGTCGTTCTCTAAAGCGAAATTGGCAGCATTCGTCACATA
>JBDNGW010000326.1:0-2018 GCA_041689735.1 Leeuwenhoekiella sp.
AGAAGCGATCAGGTTTAATTTTCCGCCCAGGGCATCTTGCCATTTACTGAAAATAAGTTTACGGGCAATGGCCAGTTTCTGTTCATACCACCAGCCATTTCTGCCATAAGGCTCATATTCAAGCCCCAGCTCAACGGCCCAATAAAAGAGTTTTTTCTTGATCCCGGTTAGTTCTGTACCTTTTGCTATAATCTTATCGTATACTTTTTCCAATAATCGGGGAACGGCGGTCATCACGTGAGGTTGCACTTCTTTTAGGTTTTCGCTTATGGTATCAAGACTTTCCGCGTAATAAATAGTTACACCGGTGTATTGATAAAGGTAAATAAGCATGCGCTCATAAACGTGACACAAGGGCAAGAAGCTCAAGGCACGGTCTTTGCCTTTGGAAATGGGGAAACGCTTCTCACTATTTATCGCATTGCTCACGATATTTTTATGGCTCAACATAACTCCTTTTGGCTTTCCTGTAGTTCCCGAAGTATAGATTAAAGTAGCCACATCATCCTCCTTAATGACGTCTTTTCTAATTTCCACCTCTTCCTGATACCTAATATCGCTGCCCAATGATAAAACCTCGTCCCAGTGCTTGCAGTCGTCCAACTCTTCAAAGGAATAAATTTCTTTAAGACTGGGTACATTTTCTTTAACCTTCAATAATTTTTGCAAAACGTCGTCATCCGAAACAAAGCAATAAACAGATCCGCTGTGATTGAGTACATATTCGTATTCCTCTTCTGAAATTGTGGGATAAACAGGAACATTCTGAGCGCCCACTTGCATAATGCCGATATCCATGATATTCCATTCTGTCCGGTTACTTGATGAAATTACCGCAATTTTTTCATTGGGCTGCACACCTAGTTGTAATAGGCCGCGGCTTATGTGGTTGGCCTGATCTACATATTCCTGACTGGAAATGGATTTCCATTCACCATCATATTTGGTGACCAATGCTTTCTCGAGCTTGTAATTTTCTAACTGATACTGGGGAAAGTCAAAAAGACGCTTAATTTCCATAGGGACTGTTTAATAATGATTTCAATGCAAAATAGTCAATTTTACCGCTATATTTTAACATTGGATAGAATTAAAGCGTTATTTAAAGGAGATGATAATTTTGAATTTAGTTGAGGATTTGATTTTTTTGGATTCCCATAATTTGAACACCATAACAAATAAAACCCCTCGTGAAGATTTCACGGGAGGTTTTGCTACACTTATGCATAATTTCTAAAATTTGCTTTTAGTTGTTACTTTTATTTTTTGACAGGATATTCTTTAAACATGTCATCTACGTATTTAGCGATTGCATCAGAAGTATCGTCTTGTGAGATAATATTGCCGGCACTTGCCTTTCAAACAACATTTTTAGTGTTTTTGTCAACCACGCTCACCATTAAATTTCCTTCTTGATAAGCATTGACATCTGTATCATAACCGATTATTCCATTGTAGTTGGAATACCCGTTGTAATAATTATTAGAGTAGTAAGAGCCCACTCCATATGTTGAACCATAATAGCTAGGATAAGTGGCATATATAGGATCTTGAGTCACATTTACATCACGCTCTGTACTTGTACTGACCAAGACGAGCAAATCTGGATTATCCCTATCTAGAGTATATCCTTCTTGTTGCATGTTACGATTCACACTGTTAATGACCTCTTCACCTACTTTATTACCGTCAAAATCCCTTTCTAGGCTTTCAAAATTACCATTGGGTAAATATGCATAGGTTTTGTAAGTACTCAAATCTTTATCGGTCGTTTTTGTCGCATTTACACGCGGTCCACAACTTGTCAATGAAGTTATGAATATAAAAAGTCCGAATAGTTTGGCAATGGTTTTGAAGTTGGTTTTCGTGTAGTTAAAGTTTGGCTCTACCAATAGATTGCGATGTTATTTTTGTATATTATGGAAAAGATAAAATTATGGATAAGCATCAAATACTCGCTTACTTTTCAAAATTGTCAGACTCAAACCAACAGGCATTATTGACAGCTTTAAATAGGA
>JBDNGW010000327.1:0-2628 GCA_041689735.1 Leeuwenhoekiella sp.
ATTGAATGTGAGAACAGAGGAGAGAGAAAAGTGAAAAGAGAAAATAGAAAAGAGAATGAAAAACTATGAATTATAAATTAGGAGATTGTAATAGGTTTGTGCTGGATAAGCTGAGTTAATGATTGAAGGTTATAAGGGCATTTTAGTGGAAAATTAGCTGGAAATTTGATTTAATTCCTTGAGAGATAATACTAAAAGCGTATGGAATGTATGTAGATTTGACAATTCAGACTGACGAATTTTTATGGTTGTGTTGGTTTGCTGGGTATATTGAGGAATATGGAAGATTTTAATGCGATCTTTAAAGTAGGGGTATGATACTGATTATAGACTCCTTTTCGCAGGGAAGCTGGGGCGCTTCGTAAGAGAATTATTTGGTTCAGATTGTGGACTGCTTTTTCGAGCGTGTTTATTTTGTTTCTTTTGTTCCGAACATTAAATTCTGAAATTGAATATTGTGAGGTTTATTGTCTAGAATGAAGTGCTATTATGGAAAAATAAATAGGAGGTTATTTAGGAAAATCAGCAGAAATAGGATAGAAAACCACTTCGGGCTGCCAGATAATGGAAATCAGATTCCAGTGGAATGCTGTAGTGAAAGTCCATGTTTAATGTAGCTATGTTTTAGGTCACCGCATCAAGAAAAAAGAATTCGATCGTTACGGCTTTGGAATGATTTTTTGTTTTATGTAAATAAAAAATAACGACGGCTTCACCGATACCATAAAGTTGACAAAGCACTGGATGATCTCGATAAGAATACGTATTCCGGTTATTTGTTGGTATTAAGATCGCACGGACTGGCGTAATTTCGTGGTCTGTAAAGTGGCATCATTTCCAGTAATACAATTAATTAGTAAAATAGAAGATATAAAAATGTTTGATTTAGAAGGCAAAATAGCAATTATTACGGGTGGAAACGGAGTTTTAGGAGGCGCGATGGCCGATGGGCTGGCGGCTCAAAAAGTGAAGGTTGCAATACTGGGCAGAACCGAAGAAACGGTGAACGCCGCGGTTGAGAAAATAGAAAAAAAAGGGGGAACTGCGTTAGCGCTGGTGGCCGATGTACTGGACAAAAAATCATTGGAAGAGGCAAAAAACAAATTGCTGGAGCAATGGGGCGGACTGGACATTTTGATAAACGCGGCCGGTGGAAACCGGAAAGGCGCCACGATAGGACCAGAACAAACGTTTTTTGATCTCTCCCTTGATGATTTCAGCGCGGTAACAGACTTAAATTTAAAAGGTACCGTTTTAACCAGTTTCGTTTTTGGTAAAATTATGGCCAATAGCAAAAGTGGAAGCATCATTAATATTTCTTCTATGGCCGCTCAAAGTGCGATTACCCGGGTGGTTGGATATTCCGCAGCAAAAGCGGGAGTTGATACTTTTACCAAGTGGCTTGCAGTAGAAATGGCCCATAAATATGGAGATGGCATTCGGGTAAATGCTATTTCCCCTGGGTTTTTTGTAGGTGATCAGAACCGAGATCTGCTGTTGCAACCAGACGGTTCACTTACCGATAGGGGAACTACCATTACTGCACAAACACCAATGAAACGTTTCGGCAAACCTGAAGAACTGCAAGGGATTGCCCTTTGGCTTGCTGGAAATGGGTCGACTTTTGTTACGGGTACCGTAATTCCCGTAGATGGCGGTTTCAGTGCTTTTAGCGGGGTTTAAGATAAATCAAAAGCTACCAATACATAATAGACCACCATTTATGCTTGGTCTATTATGTTTTTAAGGAGTTTAGGTTCAGTATGCTACCCATAGAATCCCTTTGATCTCCTTAATTGTCCTGTTGACCGAAAAATTAGCAATCTTATAAACTTTTACTAGTGCTGTTCTTTGAAAAATATATATTTTTGGTTTTTATTATGATTTTACCGTTTAAAATCGGTTGAAAACCCCCAAATTTTATGAATTGGTTTGTATTATACGTTAAACCCAAACAAGAACTAAAGGTAGCACAACAGCTTTCAACTATGAATATTGAGGCATATGCACCTTATAAAAAAGAAATCCGACAATGGAGTGATAGAAAAAAAAAGATAGATGTTCCCTTATTTACTTCTTATGTTTTTGTGAAATTATCAGAAAAAGAGCGAAATCTTGTGTTTGACGTTCCGGGAGTGGTACGCTATTTATTTTGGCTAGGCCAGCCCGCAATTGCAAGAGATAAAGAAATTGAGAAGATCAAAGATTGGCTTGCCCATGATAAAGTGGATGATTCTGTCATTTGTCAATACAAACCGGGGGATAACATAACCATTAACCACGGAATTTTCAAAGGCAAAGAAGCGCAAATAGAAGAGGTAGGTAAATCAGCGATGCGCATGATTCTTAAGGAACTGGGTGTTGTTGTTCAGGTCAGGATGAAGGCCCTTGCTTAAAATTTCTGAAAAGCTTACATGCTTTCATTACCTATGTCGTTACGGTATAATTATAGTATTATCCTGAAGCTTTTCAGTAAAGTCAAATACAGTTGATCTCCTCCATTTGCGCATTGGGTATTTTTATCCCGGTTTTATAAACGCCCTTGTCTATCTCACATTCCACCTCAAGCCCTGTCCTGGTTTTTGTCGATGCAATAAGTTGGACAATGACCTGATAGCTCACCAGTGG
>JBDNGW010000328.1:0-3144 GCA_041689735.1 Leeuwenhoekiella sp.
GTCTGTATGTAAGAACATTATACTTAATGCAATGTACTTCCCACACTATACAGAATACTTTATACTTTATACAATATACACTTTACCCCTACTATTGTATATTGAAAAACTGTAGATTGTAAATTGTCTGTATGTAAGAACATTATACTTAATGCAATGTACTTCCCACACTATACAGAATACAATATACTTTATACATTATACATTATACTTTATACAATATACACTTTACCCCTACTATTGTATAGTGAAAAACTGTAGATTGTACATTGTCTGTATGTAAGAACATTATACTTAATGCAATGAATTTCCCACACTATACAGAATACAATATACTCTATACAATTTACATCATACATTATACAATTTTAAAAAAGAGTCATCCCTTCAATCGTAGCAATAGTTCTTCAAAAGTGACTTCCAACTGTTCGCCGCTTTTCATGTTTTTTAAAGTATAGGTATTTTTAGCCATTTCCTGATCGCCGGCGAGAACCACGTATTTGATATTGCGCCGGTCTGCGTGGGACATTTGTTTTTTCATCTTTGCGCTATCGGGATAAAGTTCCGCTTTTATACCTTTTTCTCGCAGTTGGGCGACCGTTTTTAGACAATATAGTGCTTCTTTTTCACCAAAATTGATAAAAAGAACTTGTGTTCCCGTAAGCGCTTGTTGCGGAAATAGACCGAGTTCGTCCAGCACCAAATAAATACGGTCAACCCCAAAGGAAATACCTACACCGCTCATGTTTTTCAGCCCAAAAATACCAGTAAGGTCATCATACCGGCCACCACCGCCTATACTTCCCATGTTTACGCTTTCTGGCGCAGCCACTTCAAAAATGGCTCCCGTGTAATAATTAAGTCCGCGGGCGAGAGTGATATTCAGTTCCAAAGTGGCCGTTTTTAAGCCCAATTGATCGATTTTTTCAAAAATATAGGCGATTTCTTCGATTCCCTGTAAACCGGTTTCCGAATTTTTAAGGAGTCCGCGCAGCAGATCCAACCGTTCTGTATTGCTTCCGCTCGCGCGGAAAATTGGGCGTATTTTGTCAATCGCTTCGTCGCTGATCCCTTTACCAAGCATTTCTTTTACTACTCCATCTTCACCAATTTTATCCAACTTATCCAGCGCTACCGTAAAATCGATCAGTTTATCCGAAGCACCAATAACCTCAGCAATGCCTGAAAGTATTTTACGGTTGTTCATTTTTACGGTCGCCCCTTTTAGACCCAAATCGGTAAAAACCGCGTCATATAGCTGAATAAAGGTAACTTCCTGCAACAGCGAATCTGAACCCACTGCATCTGCATCGCACTGCAGAAACTCCCTGAAACGCCCTTTTTGTGGTCGGTCTGCCCGCCAGACCAGTTGCATTTGATACCGCTTAAAGGGAAATTCAAGTTCGTTCTGGTGCTGCACCACATAACGGGCAAAAGGCACGGTAAGGTCATAACGCAGTGCTTTTTCACTGATTTCACTTACCAGGGCGTTGCTGTTTTTTTCCGCGTAAGTGTAATCATTTGTTTTGTTCAGGAAATCCCCGCTGTTCAAGATTTTAAAGATCAAACGATCACCTTCCTCGCCGTATTTCCCCATCAGCGTTTCGGTATTTTCAAAAGATGGCGTTTCAATGGGCTGAAATCCAAAAAGCTCAAAATTGTGACGTAATATGTTGATAATATAATTTCTGCGTAAGACTTCCTCAGGAGAGAAATCACGGGTACCTTTGGGAATGCCTGGTTTTTGAGCCATAGTTTAATTTTCTGCTTGCAAATATCCTAAAAATTGGCCGTATGCCGCTCATATTTTATAAAAACAGTAACTTTATGGTGCCAACTTAGACACATAGGTGTAATCACATATTTTATGCTTTCACTTTTCAGGGAAAATATCCGTATTGCTTTTGATTCCATCCGCGGTAATTTGCTGCGTACTATTCTTACCGTTCTGATCATCGCGATAGGTATCACGGCACTTGTGGCCATCTTAAGCCTGGTGGGCGCGCTTGAAAATACTATAAGCAGTGATTTTTCTTCCATGGGCGCAAATACGTTTAACCTGCAACGCTACGAACGTACCACCCAGCGCAGGGGCAGTGGCGAAGCGGAGAAGATAAACCCGGTAATTGGCTACCGCGAAGTCAAGGAATTTGAAGAGAATTATGACTATCCGTTTACGCATGTTTCCACTTCTTTTACGGGTACGAGCACTGCGGAAGTGCGTTATGATACGGAAAAGACAGATCCTGAAGTTTCGGTACTGGGCGTGAATGAAAATTTTATTCTGAATGCGGGATTGAAATTACAGGCAGGAAGGGATTTTAACATCTTTGATATTTCTAATAACAGTAATGTGTGCGTGTTGGGGAGCGATTTCAGCAAAGGGCTTTTCGAAAACATCAGTCCCATAGGAAAAACCATAAGTGTACGCGGCACGAAATTTAAAATCATTGGCTTATTGGAAGAAAAAGGCGCAACCTTTGGCAGTAATCAAGACCTGCGTATATTAATACCGGTGCAAGTGGCGCGCTCTATGTTTACGCAGCCGAACATCAATTATGATGTGAGCGTCAAGGTAGATGATAAAGAAATGATGGAAGGCGCTCAGGGCGATGCCATTATTACCTTTAGGAACATCCGCGGACTCTCTCCGTTGGAAGAAAATGACTTTGGTATGCAGCGCAGCGACGACCTGCTCAACCAGATTTCGAGTATTTCTGGATATCTGTCCATGGCCGCGTGGATCATCAGTTTGATCACCGTTCTGGGTTCCTCTATTGCACTTATGAACATCATGCTGGTTTCGGTTACCGAACGCACGCGGGAAATTGGCGTCCGTAAAGCGCTGGGAGCAAAAAAATCAACCATTGCCGGTCAGTTTCTCATGGAAACCATTATGGTAGGCCAGTTGGGCGGTATCTTGGGAATTATTTTTGGGGTGGGTATTGGACTCGCGATTTCTAAGGTGGCCAATTTTAACTTTACCACCCCATGGGGGGCAATGATCGCGGCGACAGCGGTCACATTGCTGGTTGCGGTAGTAAGCGGTTTTTTCCCCGCTGTCAAAGCTTCACGTTTAGATCCTATAGAAGCGCTACGTTACGAATAAGCATTTTGAAAGTTTAGAGGTCAATAGTTAAGTGA
>JBDNGW010000329.1:0-6579 GCA_041689735.1 Leeuwenhoekiella sp.
GTCTCTTGATTAAAAACAAGTTCTTTTATGCTCCAGGGCATTTTCAAACCTAGAGCAAGACTAAATATTTCTTCTGTATTTCCCATGATCCAAAAATAAGAATTAACTTCTTACCCATAGAAATCAACATAGAGCCAATATAATTTACCAATAAAAATGAAAAAATCATCTTATAAAACTAAAATAATTCAATAAAACTTTATCGTTTATGGTTCTAGGCGTACTGATTTCCAGAATGGAAGGCTTTTCGCTTTCCGCATAGAAAAGTTTTAAGCTTCTCATTAATTCAACGGAATCCGCTGCATGAAAGTAATTGAAATTATACATTTCGGCTAGATGGCGCGCTGAAAAGTCGTGGGTTGTTTCGAAGAAATCCGTAAACTCTTCGGTGTCTTTATATCCCGGTAGAATCCTAAAAATCCCTCCTCCCCCATTGTTTATCACAATAATTTTAAAGTTTTTGGGTATATATTTGTTCCATAGCGCATTGCTGTCATAAAAAAAGCTGAGATCACCAGTTATTAAAGTAGTAGGTAATTTGCTTCCCACAGCGGCGCCTATGGCAGTAGAAGTAGATCCGTCTATGCCGCTCGTGCCGCGGTTGCAATAAACTTTCAGGGATTTATCAATGTCAAAAAGCTGTACATAACGCACCGTGGAACTATTGCCCAGCTGTAACATAGTAGCTGTAGGTATATGACCTAAAATCATCTGAAAAGCCTTAAAATCGCACCATTGCATTTCCTTGAGATAATCCTCATGCTTCTCATCCCGGTGGTGTTTTACAGTATTCCACGTATCGAAATAATCACTTTTCTGGAATTGTGTTGAGGGTAAAAAGCGTTTCCAAAATGTATTGGGAGCTATTTCAAAATGCCGATTCAGGCAAAAATAGGTGTCGTACGCTTTTTTGGGATCGATGTGCCAGTGCTGCTGGGGCTGGTAATTTCGCAGAAAAGCCTTTACTTTTTTTGAAATCACCATTCCACCAAAAGTGACCAGCAAATCGGGCTGCAATTGCTTAAAATCTTCTGTGTCCAGGCTTCCTATCAAATTATCTATACGTGTAAAAAAATTGGGATGGTGCAGGTTTGACGTGGTTTCGGTAAAAACAAGCACACTGGGATCATGCGCCAGAATTTCCAATATTTCGTTTTCAACAGCATCGGGCGGCAGCACACCTACAAGCACGATTTTTTTCCTCGCTGCGTTCCAGGTTTCTGCAAATGGTTGTAATTCTTCAACACTCAATTCCTCTTTTTTAATTTTGGGAGTAACGGTTATGGGAGCAGGCTGCGCTTCGGTGGTCGTGTTGTAAAGCGGCTCATAGAATGGAATATTCACATGCACCGGTCCGTTTTGCTCGATCGCGGTATTAAGTGCCCTATTTATTTCCTGTTGGTTATGGGACGACGTTTCCCGTTGTTTTTGACGGAGTTTTTGATCTGCACTGGTTTCTTCCGGTACCAGTTCAGAATACAAACTGGCTGAATATAGAATATGATTTCTATATACATCCCGCTGCCTGATAGTCTGCCCATCACCAATATCTATGCGTTCAATGGGCCTATCTGCGGAAAGTATAACCAATGGAATATCGCTGTAAAAAGCTTCCGCGATCGCGGGATAATAATTGAGCAGCGCACTGCCCGAAGTACAACACAGAGCTACTGGCCTTTGCAATTGTTGGGAAAGCCCAAGAGCAAAAAAAGCGGCGCTCCGCTCATCCACAATACTATAGGCTTTAATTTCTGGATGATGACTAAAACCAATGATCAACGGGGCATTGCGCGATCCCGGAGAAATCACTACATGATCTATGCCCTTGCTAAGGCAGAGTGTAATTACCGCTTGGGCAACGGGGATTGAAGAATATACCATAATGTAAAAGTACGATTTGCCTAGCTTTTTAAAAGCACGCGCAGCATGGTTTGTGCCTTTGCAACGGTTTCTTCCCATTCGTCTTTTGTCACCGAATCACGGGTAATACCGCCGCCCATATAAATATGCACCTGCTTTTCAACACACTGCATACAGCGCAGGTTTACGTAAAGATTGGTTGATTTTTTTATGCTTTTATAGGCGAGATTTTCTGTATTCCTTCGATTTTGTGAACGGTAATTTTCTTCTTCTACGTTGAGTTCGCCAAGAAAACCAGTATAAAACTCCCGGTCATAACCCTCATTATGTTTTATAAACGATGCCGCATTATCCCGAGGAAGTCCGCAAACAGCGGGTGTAGGATGAAGTGCGGTAACTATTTGTTCCAACTGTTGCTTACCAACCTGCATAATACCGGAAATAACCGATCGCAAATGCAGCACATTCCCGGCCCGAATTGTTTCCCGCTCACCAACAGTCAGCTTTTTAATATGGAGCGCTTCCAGATTTTTCACAATATCGTCTACAACCAGCTGCTGTTCTTCGATTTCTTTCTTTCCCCAAAACACTTCTTGATTTTCAAGAAAAGTCTGTGTTCCTGCCAAAGCCATGGTTTTAAAGCGCAATCCGCTAATACTTAGCAGCGTTTCGGGCGTTGCACCCAACCACATTCCAATTTCAGGATGATAAAAAATATAGGTAAAGGTATCTGGATAGGACTTGACCAGCGCTTTGAAAAGATATAAAGGATCTTTAGCGTTTCTAGCCGTTTGCTTTCGCGAAAGCACTACTTTTTGCAAATTGGAGGATTTTATTTCTTCGATAGCTTTGGTCACCAGAGAAATATGTTTTTGTTTTTCTTCCTCTAAAGTTGCTAAATCTTGCTTAAAATCGGTTGAATCTTTACTTAAATGGTCATTGCAATCGTCAGTAAATACTTCATTAAAATCGAAAGCCGCTTCCAGTGGTTTCCCGGGAATAAGAACCCGCTTTTTTCCCTTTTCAAAAGGAGCGAATATAAACCCGCTTTCTTCAAAAGTGGTAGCTTCGTGCAAGCGCGCATCTTTTTGAAAAATAACATTCACATTCTTTTTTCCCGGTTTTTTATAGGCCACAAAAGGAAGACGCATTGCATACTGATCTTCTAGCTGCTGGAATAAATCTATTGCTGTCATCTGGATTTTTTGGGAAGCGAAAGAGTCGTCAGTTTGACAAAAGAAATCAAGTCACCGGACTCATTGGTAATTCGTATGTCCCAGACTTGCGTCGTTCTGCCCTTGTGCAAAAAAGTCGCTTTGGCAAAAACAAAACCGTCTACGGCGCTTTTTATATGGTTTGCGGCGATTTCTATGCCGCGCACCATGACTTCTTCGGTATTCAGAAAAATAAAGCTGGCTGCACTCCCCACACTTTCAGCAAGTGCCACCGTTGCACCGCCGTGTAAGACTCCGTCCGGCTGATGCACTCTGGGTGTTACCGGCATTTTTGCGATAAGATAATCCTCGCCCACATCGATGAACTCAATGTCAAGGGTTTCCATTAACGTGTTCTTGCACATATTTGCGCAAGCGGAAAGAATTTCAGTTTTAGTCCTTTTTATCATAGGGATTTGTTCAGATAGTAAATCAAAAAGGAAGATTCCGCTGAGCGCGATATATTCTCTGTGTAATTGATTTACTTTGTAAATATACAAATCAATACTGCCCATGCCGCTCGAAAAACAGGTTAACTATTCCGCTACAAATACCTATTCCACTCTCAATACCTTTACCGAAAAAACCCGTAATATATGGCTGGTCTGTCACGGCATCGGATATTTAAGTTCTTATTTTATCAAGTATTTTGATCATCTGGATCCAGAAACCAATTATGTGATCGCCCCGCAGGCGCCGGCGAAATATTATCAGGATAAATCGTTCAAATATATAGGAGCGTCCTGGTTTACGCGAAAATATCTGGAACAGGAAACCAAGAATGTAATCCATTATCTAGATGCCGTTTATAGCACGGAAATCGACCCAAAACGAAACAAAAACACAAAGCTGATGCTTTTTGGTTATTCACAGGGAGTATCAGCAATTACCCGCTGGGCGGCTGGTTCTAAAATAAATTGTAGCTCACTCCTACTGCATTCTGGGGGAATTCCCGAGGAATTAACAGCAACCGACTTTAAAAAGCTGCAAGCAGAGCGCGTAGTACTTACTTATGGCGATGAAGATAAATACCTTACCGAGGAACGAATGGAAAAAGAATTACAGAAATATTACGCCATTTGGGGAAAACAGCTAAAAACCGAGCAGTTCCGCGGGAAACATGAGGTAAATAGAGCATTTATACTTAAACAATCACTTTTTGAAAATAATTTTTAATGTTAAATTTTAGATTATTTTGTGTATTTGATCGAATAAATTTGCTTTTTATGGTTATAATACATTATATTTACGGTATAATACACAGACCCCCAAATCATGAATGTATTTAATAAATTTTTCATATTGTTTTTTATAGGTAGTTCAGCTTTTGCCCAAATTTCAGAAGCCGAACAAAATGCCTTAGAGGATATATACCGTTTTACCCGCGGTGATTCCTGGACGGTGACCTGGAACATAAATGAAGATGTCACCACTTGGGAAGGCGTAACCATAGAAAATGATAAGGTTATAGGTCTTGATCTGAGCGCAAATAATTTAGAAGGCGAATTGCCCTCTACATTAAGTAATCTGGCTTATCTAGAACATCTTGATCTATCAGGGAATGCGCTAAGCGGTGAACTCCCGGATACGTTGGGCAATTTGGATAAGCTTGAAGTCCTTGCCCTAAGCGGCAATGAACTTTCAGGAGAAGTTCCTACAGATTTATACAAACTTAAGTTTATGAAAAAAATGCAGTTGGCAGATAATGTTTTTGAAGGCCTTGCAGGTAATTTTGAATAGAACAAAAAATAGTAAAGCTGTGAGTTATTCGCTCATAGCGATTAAAAGAGAAATGTAAAGTTGGTTTTTTATATTGTTTAAAGTTGGTTAAAAGTCCGTTACCTTTGGTAACGGGCTTTTTTTATTGGTCAAATTTGATAGTGTACCCCTATCCACTACTTTTCTATCGAAGTGTAAAACGTAGGAATTTGGCTTAAATCGGAGTATTTGAGTATAAAAATGGAATTTCACAATAATTTATTCTAAATTTAAAATTGGCTTCGATACGTTTATAACGTCTTATCTGTAGTATACACCAACCATATTTAACCAAAATCACCACATGACACTAAGAAGAACTTTTTTAAAACAAGCATCCCTGGGCGCAGCAGCCGCTACCCTACTCCCGCAAATGGCCTTTGCCGCAACTAGAAAACATGACTTGGGGCTACAATTATACTCGCTTCGCGAAATGTTGCCAGACGATGTACAGGGCACTTTGGAACGTGTTGCCAAAATTGGTTTTGCAGCAGTGGAAACCTATGGTTTTTCGCTTGAAAACAACTTCTGGGGAACGTCTATTGAGCAATTCAACCAGGTTTTAAAAGCCAATGGAATGACCACTCCCAGCGGTCATTATAGTGTAGATCCCTTCCTGGCTGCCGAAGGTACAGAAGATGACTTCCTACCATGGCTCGACGCGGCACACAAACTCAATCAAAAGTATTTTGTCATTTCTTATCTAGGTGACGGCTTGCGCGGTTCCATTGATGATTACAAACGCGTGGCCGAAAAATTCAATGTTGCCGGCGAATTATGTAAAGAAGCCGGACTCAAACTTGGTTACCACAACCATGAATTTGAATTTAAAGATTATAACGGTCAAAACGGATACGAGACCCTGCTTGCTGAAACCGATAAAGATTTGGTGGATTTTGAAATGGACATTTACTGGGTAGTTCGCACCGGTGCTGATCCCATTGCACTTTTTAATAAATATCCCGGAAGATTTCCCTTATGGCATGTGAAGGATATGGATAAAGCAGATCATGATCTCAATACGGAGATAGGCGCTGGCACCATTGATTATGCTGCTATTTTTGAGAACATGAAAAAATCTGGAGCCAAGCATCTAATTATAGAACAAGAAAACTTTGATATGGATCCGTATAAGAGTCTTACGCAAAGTGTTGATTATATTGAGAGGGATTTGCTGGATGGGTAGGAACTGGGTTTTTGAGTAACGAGGCTCAGTTTTAGATTAGTTATGGTATTTAGACAGACTGTCATTCCAAGCTGAATTAGAAGAGTGCCCTATAAAAATGGAAACCTCGAGAATACCTTTTTGAGTGAAACCGAAATACCAAGTACAGCGGTACCGGTGTTTTAAAAGTTGTAAAAAATGCTGCCTGAAAAGCTAGAGTGAGTAGTATGGTAACCCCATACATGCTGTGGCAGAGCTTTGCTACTTACCTATTAGAATCTGGCGTGGACCTTAGGCAGTGACAGGTATTTTAGTTCATGGATCTTCCAAAACGACGGAAATTTATATCCATTTTGCACTTAATACTGTTAAAACCATAAAAAATCCTTTAGATTAGCAGTCTGGATATAAAAGATATAACCGTAATAGTACGGATATCCGTACGTTACCCCACATTTTGCCAATCCTGCGCAAAAAACTGCTCCAAACCGTCGAAAATCAGTCAAACAATAGATAAAAACGTTGCGCCGCGAACTTTACTCAGACGTGAAAAAAACCGACTTTACTCGGGAGCGCAAACCA
>JBDNGW010000330.1:0-13221 GCA_041689735.1 Leeuwenhoekiella sp.
CAGCAACTGCGCCTGCCTTTGCCGGTAGGCAGGTTGAAAATACTCGCCATAGCTACGGCTATGTCTGCGTTTTTCGCCTTGTTGATGAACAAAATAACTGCCTATAATTCGGTCACTTTATTTCTGAACAGATCCTAAGTTCTTCCATGCGTTCATAAAATTCCGTGTAAAAGTTGCGGCATTGATCAATGAGCGCTTTAAAATGGGGTAAGTCGCCACTTTTATAGAATAGAACCGCGTCACCTTGTATTTCAGATACTTTTAGATCCAACTTATTAGCGTAGATGATCTCATTGAGCAATGCTGGGATTACCTGTGAGGTGAGTTTAAAGTTGGCCTCGCGCATAAACTGGGTAAAGCCGCTAATATCTGGAATGCACAATAAAGTGGGGGATGTTTTCATGGGGATTGTTGTTGTTTTTAATGGAAAAGGGGCTTTGTTTTAATCCTGATTTTCGGGCTTTTTAGACGTTTTTTCGTTGGAAACGGGTATTTTTTCAGCAGTATTTTTTCCGATGAAATAGATGATTATATTCACCAGTATAAACGTTGCTGCCGCCGGAATCGCCCATCCCAAGCCCCATTTCCCCAGCGGGATCTGGTTTCGCAACACTTCAAAACTTTCCCTGTTAAGGCTGTGCGTAAAATCTGGCAGGCTAAAAAGTAAAGTAACAAAAACCACCGCCTTAAAAACCCAGTGCGAGAGTAAACGCCGTGGCATCACATTGAGCACGATAAGGATTATGGTAAGCGGATACACAAAAAACAGTGCCGGTACCGCAATGGCGATGATAAAATCAGTATTAAACTGACCTATGAGAACCCCTAGCAAGCATCCTGAAAAAAGCGTGAGATAATAGGCCGCTTTAGAACCTTTAAATAGTCCCTGCATAAAATCTGCCGTGCCCGTGACTATTCCCACTGCAGTGGTAAAACAGGCTACACCTACCGCTGTACCCAGTAAAATGCGACCGCCAGAACCCAGTGTATCGTAGCTTATAAAAGAAAGTAATTCTGTGCGGGAATCTGTGGGCTGCGCAGAGTTGTAGAGTGCGCCCACATAAATAAGGCCAGCATAGATTAGAATAAGTCCGAGCCCAGCAAGCAGTCCGCCGCGCATGATGATTTTCCTTTTATGGTTATAATCGCCTTTTTTGTTAAGGTTTAGCGAGATCACCACCACCGCGCCCACAACCATTGCTGCAATAGCATCAAAAGTCTGGTAACCTTCCAGAAAACCTTTTGAGATCGGTTTATTTAGACTGTGTGTAACATTGGGCTCTTCGCCTCCAAAAATACCGATGCCTATAATCATAAATAGAATCATGATTAGAAACGGAGTAAGGTACTTTCCTATTAAATGGAGCAACCTTGCGCGATTGAGCGCAAATAAGAACACAAGCCCGAAATAAATGGAACTAAAAACCAGTGGTTTCAAATTGAAATACGGCAGTATGCTCATTTCATATGTAACCGCCGCGGTACGAGGCGCGGGGAGGGCAACTGCCACCGCGTAAATGGTAATACAAAAAAGGATACTGAAAAGAGGGTGCACTTTATTGCCAAAATCTAGCATGGTGCCCTGTAAACGGGCGTGCGCAAAGATTCCCAAAATGGGGATCAATACCGCGGAAAGCGCAAATCCCAAGGTAACCAGTAACCAATCTTCGCCAGCGCTAAATCCCAGAAATGGCGGTAAAATTAGGTTCCCAGCCCCGAAAAACAGGGAGAAAAGGGCAAAAGCGGTTACAAGCGTATCGTTTGTAGAGTTCATGGTAATGCGTACTTTCGCGGGGAAAGATAAGGTAAATATGACAGTAGACTATAAGGGCGGTAAACTATTTTATACCATTACCGGTGCGGGTCCAGCCTGTATTTTGCTACATGGTTTCCTCGAAAATCTATCGATCTGGAATGCCCTTACGGAACGGTTAAAAGTCAATCACAAAGTCTTCTGCATAGACCTCCCAGGCCACGGGCAGAGTGATGTGCTAGATTGGAAATATGGCATAGCTGGTATGGCAAATGCTGTATTGGAGATCGTTGAGAAAGAAAAGCTGGACAAAATAGATCTTGTGGGACATTCTATGGGGGGTTATGTGGCGCTCGCTTTCGCGAAAGAGAACATTGAAAAAGTAAACGGACTTTTACTGCTGAATTCTACTCCCGCAGCAGATGACGAACAGCGTGTCACCGATAGGAAATACGGTATCGCAATGGCTGAAAAAAATTATAAAGCGATCGTCAAAATGTCAATCGCCAATCTGTTTGCTTCAAAAAACAGGAAAAAGCTTGAACAGGTGATAGAAAACCTTAAGGAGGAAGCGCTAAAAACGCCGGTAGAAGGATATATCGCAGGTCAAGAAGCGATGATGAACCGACCGGATTTGTCAAACTTCTGGAAACAAGCTGTTTTCAAAAAAGCAATGCTTTTAGGTGAAAATGACACGTTGATTGAAGCTTTTGAGACAAAAAAGGCATTTATTGATAAAGTCCCTGAGATTACGATTTTATCAGGAGGACATGTTTTGTTTTTAGAAAATCCCAAAAAAACTTATGAAAAAATACAGAATTTCTTAAATAGGGATACGAATTAACATACTAAATTGATTTCAGATATGTCAGCGTTAAATTTATGATAAAAATTCTGGGAGATTATTGGTTATTCTAATGTAAAATTCATATATTCAACCACCCAATAATCAAACCTATACTATGCAAAATATAAGCCGAAAAGTCAGTGTGCGGCTTACCCAGTTACGCTGCCGGATTGTAGGCCATAACATAAAGTTGAGCAAGGAATATCAAACCCATCAACGAGAATATGTATGTGATGCCTGTAAATCCCAATATACGGAAGATAATAACGGCTTTCTTACCCCGCTAACACCAAAGCTGAAGCGCGTAAACGAAGTAATGGAGCAATTCTATTTACGCCGCAGGGCAAAAACCGCTTAGTTTATTCTTCTTCATTAAGTGCGTTCCAACCACGGGCAATAATGGGAATTTGCGTGTTTGCTCTTGTAACGAGGTGCATGCCTTCTTGTGGTTCGGTCATGTGGCCTATGATCGTAAAATTCGGATTGGCCTTTAATTTTTCATAATTCTGCTGTGCAACCGTAAACAAGAGTTCATAATCTTCGCCGCCATTAAGGGCCACGGTGGTGCTGTCTATATTAAATTCTTCACAGACATTGATCGTTTGTGGATTCAGTGGAATCTTTTCCTCATACAATTTGCATCCCACCCCAGAACTTTTGCACAGATGAATAATTTCCGATGAAAGCCCGTCGCTGATATCGATCATGGCTGTTGGTTGTAGTTCCAGCTTTTTAAAAAGGTCTATGACATCTTTGCGGGCCTCGGGTTTCAATTGCCGTTCTACCAGATAGGTGTAGGGTTCCAGATCTGGCTGAGAATTGGGATTCACTTTAAAAACCTCTTTTTCGCGTTCCAAAACCTGAAGCCCCATATATGCAGCGCCCAGATCGCCGGTGACCACGAGCAGATCCATTGGTTTTGCGCCGTCGCGTTTTACGATATTCTCCTTTTTTGCAACTCCCAGTGCGGTCACGCTAATCAAAAGTCCCTTGCTGCTAGATGTGGTGTCGCCACCTACCAGGTCTACATTGTATGCTTTCGCGGCCAGCGATATTCCTGCATAAAGCTCTTCGAGCGCTTCCAGCGGAAACCGGTTAGAAACCGCGATGGAAACCGTGATCTGCGTAGCCTTTGCGTTCATGGCATATACGTCAGAAAGATTGGCCATGATTGCTTTGTAGCCCAAATGTTTCAACGGCATAAAACTGAGGTCAAAATGCACGCCCTCCACTAGTAAATCTGTCGTTAATACCACTTGGTCATCCTTAAAATCCAGTATCGCCGCATCATCGCCTATTCCTTTTAAGGTACTTTCCTGTTCTATGGTAAAATACTGGGTCAAATGATCTATAAGTCCGAACTCTCCCAGGTCGCTAAGGGAAGTGCGTGAAGATTCTTTATCTTGAAACATGAGAATTAATTTAGACGGCAAATTTAAACGGAATTACTGAGATAAATGCCTGATTTTATCTTTGAAGAAAGCAATTGCGTTGGGTATTGTGCTATTCTGTTAGATTACTAGTAGACTATCAGTACATTTTCAGCGCATTTTGAGCTGATAATTGTGGTGATAAAATGGCACATTAAATGTTAATGAATATTAGAAATATACTTATTTAGAATTGGGTCTTTTTCGATGTAAACCATTGAAAAAGCTTATGCTGCAATCAGTAAACCTACTTGGAGTTCTGTAGGGTTCTATGGTAAAACCCTACAATAGTGGTATATTTGCACCTAATTATATACCCTTATGATCAAAGTAAGCGAAGATGCTAAAAAGAAGATAGCCAACCTCATGAATGAGGAAGGTTATGATGCTGCCCGTGATTATGTACGGGTAGGGGTTAAGAGTGGAGGTTGCTCTGGTCTTTCCTACGAATTGACGTTCGACAAGGCCGCAAGTGAAGAGGACAAACTTTTTGTGGATAATGCGATCAATCTCATTGTTAATAAAAAGAGTTTTCTATACCTTATAGGTACCACGCTGGAATATAGTGGCGGTCTGAACGGGAAAGGGTTTGTGTTCAATAACCCCAATGCCCAACGTACCTGTGGGTGCGGCGAGAGCTTCTCCCTATAATCCCCCAACCCCCTAAGGGGTGGCGGCGAACGACTAACGGCGCTTTTAAATAATAATATTGCCTTAAGAGACCCTCGTTCTTAAAGTACAACATTCCCCCTTTGGGGCTAGGGGGAATAAAAACAGTACTCAATAAAGACTGCCGATATCAAAGCAAAACATTCTCCTTCAGGGGTTAGGGGACAAAAAAAATATATTATGGCATATACAGAAACTGATTTAGAAAAAGAACTGGCCACAAAAGAATATAAGTATGGCTTTTATACAGATATTGAGTCTGACACTTTTCCCGTAGGTCTTAATGAGGATGTGGTGCAAGCGATATCTAAAAAGAAAGAAGAGCCTGAGTGGATGACTGAATGGCGTTTAGAAGCATTCCGTGGTTTTATGAAAATGAAGGAACCAGAATGGGCCAATGTGCGTTATAAAAAACCTGATCTTCAGGGTATCTCCTATTATTCCGCGCCGTCAAAAAAACCGAAATATGACAGTATCGATGAGGTAGATCCAGAATTGCTGGACACCTTCAAACGGCTGGGTATATCGCTTGATGAGCAGAAAAAACTGGCTGGTGTGGCCGTAGATGTGGTTATAGATTCCGTTTCGGTGACTACCACGTTTAAAAAGACCCTTGCTGAAAAAGGTATTATTTTCTGTCCCATTTCCGAAGCGATCAGGGAGCACGGTGATCTTGTGAAAAAATATCTAGGGACTGTAGTTCCTCAAAAAGATAATTACTTTGCCGCCTTAAATTCGGCTGTTTTTAGTGATGGTTCGTTTTGTTATATTCCAAAGGGGGTGCGCTGTCCTATGGAACTTTCCACTTATTTTAGGATCAATCAGGCCGGTACCGGTCAATTTGAGCGTACGCTTGTAATTGCAGATGAAGGCAGTTACGTGAGTTATCTAGAAGGTTGCACCGCGCCATCGCGTGACGAAAACCAGTTGCATGCTGCAGTAGTAGAGCTTGTTGCGCTAGATGATTCCGAAATAAAATATTCTACCGTGCAGAACTGGTAACCAGGGAACAAGGAGGGTAAAGGAGGTGTTTTTAATTTTGTGACCAAACGCGGTATTTGTGAGAAAAACGCAAAGATTTCTTGGACGCAAGTGGAAACCGGTAGTGCCGTAACCTGGAAATATCCAAGTTGTATTCTAAAAGGGGATAATTCCATTGGTGAATTTTATTCCATCGCGGTGACCAATAATTATCGGCAGGCAGATACAGGGACAAAGATGGTGCATTTGGGCAAGAATACCCGTAGTACTATTATTTCTAAAGGTATATCTGCAGGTAAATCGCAGAATAGTTACAGGGGGGTTAGTGCAGATCAACAGTGGAGCGGACAACGCGCGCAATTTTTCGCAATGTGATTCTTTGCTCATGGGCAACGAGTGCGGTGCGCATACCTTCCCTTATATTGAGGCCAAAAATAAAACAGCCAAGGTAGAGCATGAGGCAACAACCAGTAAGATAGGCGCAGACCAGATTTTTTATTGTAACCAGCGCGGTATAGATACCGAAAAGGCTATTGCGCTTATTGTAAACGGTTTCAGTAAAGAGGTGCTCAACAAACTGCCTATGGAATTTGCCGTGGAAGCTCAAAAACTGCTTGAAATTTCCTTGGAAGGTTCCGTAGGTTAGGAGCTTGTTAAAACTGGGTTCTTTTTGATTTCCATCCCGATAGCTATCGGGAGAAAATCACTTTGAATTGGCCCTGCCTGCCCAGGCACGACAGGCAGGTTTGAACAAACCTTAATGACTGATAAATTAAAAGGGTTTTTGATAATGAAGAAAGGTATTTACATCGCATTATTCGGTTTATTGACCCTATATTCCTGTAAAGATTCAAAAAACGGATTTGAGGAGGGTTACGAGAGTGCTCAAAATGAGGCTCAAGAAGCAACAGCAGAAAAAATAGAGAATTCACCAAATTTGTACATGTTTGATGGGGGGACAATAGAGGCTAATGATAAAAACATGTTTGCTCAGGGTGATACATACAATGGGGAGGCCATAACGCTTTCAGATGCGTTTTTTGTCCTCAAACATCCCGATGGCATTTTGCTCTGGGACACGGGTTTGCCGGAAAGTCTAGTAGATAAAAATCCTTATACCTCGCCAGATGGTGCTTTTACTATTTCCAGGGAAGACAGTATTGTTGATCAGTTGGCAAGTATAGGTCTGCTTCCAGAAGATGTGAAATTTATTGCGTTCTCGCACATTCATTTTGACCACACCGGTGGGGCAAATCATTTTCCCAATGCCACTTGGCTTGTGTGCAACAAACCGCTGTTGATTTTATCAACAGTGGTGCTATAAAAGGGAATTCATTGTATGATGCATCCTCCTTTGAAAAACTGACCAATAAACAAGTTTTAAACGGTGATTTTGATGTATTTGAGGATGGTAAAGTGGTTATTAAATATTTGCCTGGACATACTGCCGGCCATCAAGGGTTATTTGTGAATTTAGCTCAGTCTGGATCGCTTATGCTTACAGGCGACACATATCACTTTAGGCAGAACAGGTTGGATACCGTGGTTCCACAAATCAATTACAATATAATTGAGTCTGAAAGAAGCATCAAGGCTTTTGAGGATTTTGTAAAAAATAAAAATGCCAAGGTGTTCATTCAGCATGATATGGAGGATTTTGAATTAATGCCAAAAGCACCAAAAATCATTGAATAATGTCTAAAATCTATACTTTTTTCATTTTGTTTTTTCTTTTATTCGGCTGCACCGGAAACAATGAAAATGAAATAAAGGGGGATTTTATTTATATCGCAGATGCTGCCGTTATTAAAGGCGATGATTTTGTTTATGGAGTTGAAATAGATAGTATGTTAATGGAGCTGGTCAAAGAGACCGAACCCTTTAAAAACAGCAATTTTGATATGGTGCCCGTAATCATAGAAGGGGATTTACTTCTAAAGGAAAAAAATACGGAAGGTTGGGATACCATTGTAAAACTCACAAAAATAATTAGTGTGGGACCTGCAAAAAAGAATCAAGAAAATATAGAAAATTAGACGTTAAGTCGTACAGAAATATAATTAAGAGAATTAGCAGCACAGACTGCTCATAACGCAAATATAGCTATGCTACACGTAAAGAATTTAGATGCCGGTATAGAAGGCGAACAAATATTAAACGGAGTCAACCTGGAGATCAATGCTGGGGAGGTACACGCGCTTATGGGGCCTAACGGTTCTGGAAAAAGCACGCTTTCCTCAGTGATTGCCGGTAAGGAAGAATATGAAGTGACAAGTGGTGATGTGATTTTTGAAGGGGAATCCTTTCTTGAATTGGACCCAGAAGAACGTGCGCACAAGGGTCTTTTCCTGTCTTTTCAATATCCTATAGAAATTCCTGGGGTCTCGGTTACAAATTTTATAAAAACGGCCATAAATCAGAACAGGAAAGCACACGGGCGGGAAGATATGCCAGCCAGTGAAATGCTAAAACTCATCCGTGAGAAATCTGAACTGCTCGACATTGACCGTAAATTCCTTTCCAGATCTCTCAATGAAGGGTTCTCCGGAGGGGAGAAAAAGCGTAATGAAATTTTCCAAATGGCCATGCTGGAGCCTAAATTGGCTATTCTCGATGAGACAGATTCCGGACTTGATATTGATGCGCTTCGCATCGTGGCAAATGGCGTGAACAAGCTGCGGGCAGCAGATAAATCAATTTTGGTCATTACCCACTACCAGCGTTTGCTCGAGTATATCGTGCCCGATTTTGTGCACGTGATGATAGAGGGGAAAATTGTAAAATCTGGCGGCAAGGAGCTTGCCTATGAACTTGAAGAAAAGGGATACGACTGGGTAAAAGCAGAACTTACCGTGTAATACCTTAGGTTTCACGCAGGCGCTAATGCGCTGTTTTTAATCAAATTGCCCATACTAAAAATAATAAGCATGAACTTAAAAGATAAATTACTTTCATCATATCTGGCCTTTCAGGAGCAACTGGACCTCAATGACTCTTTAAGTGAATTGCGGGACACATCCATACGCGATTTTGAAGCGCATGGCTTTCCAACAAAGAAAGAGGAAAACTGGAAATATACTTCCTTGAATAGCATTGTTAAAAATGACTTCAACCTTACACCGGCCAAAGAGGATGCCATAGAATTCAACGATGTCAAGAAATATTTCATTCATGACATTGATACTTATAAAATTGTCTTTATAGACGGTGTTTATAGTTCCTATCTTTCGGAGACCACGCACGACGGCGTGGATATTTGCTTGTTGAGCTCCGCTTTGAACAAATCGAAATATAAGCCGGTCATTGATGTTTACTACAATAAGATCGCTCAAAAAAACAGCTTGACTTCGCTTAATACAGCTTTTGCCAAAGAGGGTGCTTATATTTATATCCCAAAGGGAAAAGCAGTGAGCAAACCGATACAGATCATCCATCTTGCCACGGGGAATGAGGCTAATTCAATGCTGCAGCCACGTAACCTTATTGTTGCAGAAGAAAATAGTGAAGTACAGATCATAGAACGTCATCAGAGTTTGGGCAGTAACCCTGTATTCACTAATTCTGTGACCGAAATCTATGCAGGCAAGCGTGCCATGGTCGATTATTACAAAATTCAGAACGATAAGGATGAGGCTTCACTCATTGACAATACCCATATTGATCAGCATGACAATAGTGAAGTTTCTGTACATACCTTCTCCTTTGGTGGAAAATTGACGCGTAATAACCTTAATTTTTATCAGAATGGAGAACATATCAATTCCATTTTAAAAGGGGTGACCATCATCGAGGGCAAACAACACGTAGATCATAACACGCTCGTGCATCATTTAGAGCCCAATTGTGAGAGCCACCAGGATTACAAAGGTATTTTTGACGCGGCATCAACAGGGGTTTTCAACGGTAAAATCGTGGTTGATAGGATCGCACAAAAAATCAATGCGTACCAGAGCAACAATAATATTCTGGTAAGTGATAAGGCAACTATCAATTCTAAACCACAGTTGGAAATTTTTGCAGATGATGTGCGTTGTTCGCATGGTTGTACCATAGGTCAGCTTGATGAAGATGCGCTTTTCTATATGCGTTCCCGGGGGAATTGGTAAAAAAGAGGCCAGAGCACTGCTCATGTATGCTTTTGCCAATACGGTGCTGGAAAGTGTGAAAATACCACAGATTAAATCCCGTATTACTAAGCTAATTGCCAATAAAATAGGCGTTCACATTGGTTTTGATGTCTAAAACCTTTTAAATAGCCGGTTTTAAAGCCATTTTTAGCCGATTTTAAGTGAAAACGGACGATAATTATAATAAAACCTAAGCATGAATACCGTTAAAGAACCTTGTGTTTTTCCAGTGGAGAAAATTAGAATGGACTTTCCTATTTTGAAAAGAAAGGTCAATGGTAATCCTCTGGTGTATTTTGATAACGCTGCGACTTCACAGACGCCGCAGCAAGTTATTGATGTAATCGTAGATTATTATACGCGCTATAATGCAAATATTCACCGGGGCGTTCATGCATTATCACAAGAAGCTACCGATGCTTACGAGCAGTCAAGGATCAAGATTCAAAAGCATTTCAATGCTAAAAATGCATATGAGATCATTTTCACTTCCGGGACGACGCACAGCATAAATATAGTGGCGGCTGGTTTTGCAGATCTCATTAAAAAAGAAGACGTTATCCTTGTCTCAGCTATGGAGCACCATAGCAATATTGTGCCCTGGCAAATGCTTTGTGAAAAAACGGGGGCAGTATTAAAAGTCATTCCAATGAATGCCATCGGTGAACTTGAAATGAATATTTTTGACGAGCTGCTAACCAAAAATGTAAAATTGGTTTTCGTAAATCATGTCAGCAATGCGCTGGGAACGGTAAACCCAATTAAGGAAATCATTGATAAAACGCATGCTGTGGGTGGCGCGGTTCTTATTGACGGCGCTCAGGCCGCCCCTCACATTAAAGCAGATGTACAGGAGTTGGACGCAGATTTTTATGTGGCTTCGGCGCATAAAATGTGCGGTCCTACTGGCGTGGGAATGCTTTACGGTAAAGAAGAATGGCTTACTAAATTGCCACCGTACCAGGGTGGCGGCGAGATGATCGCAACGGTAACCTTTAAAAAAACCACTTATGCCGGTCTGCCACATAAATTCGAAGCCGGAACGCCGGATATTTGCGGTGGGATCGCTTTTGGAGCGGCGTTGGATTATATGAATGCAATTGGTTTTGAAGCCATTGCGGAATATGAGCAAGAGTTGTTAGAGTACGGTACAGCACAGCTGAAAAAAATTGACGGACTTCGGATTTTTGGCGAAGCCAAAGAAAAAACAGCGGTGATTTCTTTCAACGTTGGGGAGATTCATCCCTATGATATTGGGACAATTCTGGATAAATTGGGTATTGCCGTAAGAACTGGCCACCACTGTGCACAGCCTATTATGGATTATTATAAGATTCCCGGTACCGTACGTGCTTCCTTTTCCTTTTACAACACCAAAGAGGAAATAGATGTTATGTTGAAGGCACTTGAGAAGGCAGTGGCGATGTTGAGTTGAGGATTGGCCTTTTAGTTATTCTAAATTAAGTACTATTAATTATTTAAGTATTTATTTTCTGGCGTGGGATTTCAATATCGTTAGATGCATTAGTTAATAAAATAACCGAAAGTTAATTTAAGAATTTATTGATTATAATAAATAATATGGCAACTGAACAAATCGCATTTCAGATGGATTCAGAATTGATCGAAATAATTAAGGACTCAACGACGGCACAAAGAAAAGGTTCTAATAATTACTTGAAATGTCAATATTAAATGATTTAAGAAATATGCCCAATGAAGAAACACAAAAGGCGATAGCTGAAGTTATGGAAGGTAAAAATCTAGAAGTAATTGATGATGTAGACACATTTATGAATTCGATCTAAAAAAACATTATTATACCAACTCGTATCTTCAACAAAATTCAGAAAAGAACTTAAAATTAAAGAAGAGTTTTGAAAATAATAAATTCAGTACGGATAGGTTCTCACACTAATTTGATTAAATAAGCCTTAGTGATCGTGAAAATATATGTTGTTCTAATATTATGTTCTCTTTTTGCGGTTTCCTGTAAAACGACAACGGAAACTCTCATCGTGGGTTCGTCGAAGGTCCCCTGCACAGGGAATCTACTTCAAGACTGTTTTCAGATAAGGAAGGACAGCACAAGCGATTGGGTAGATTTTACAGGAAGTATTGAAGGGTTTGACTATGATCCAGGTTATAGTTATACTCTAGAAGTGGAAAAAGCTACTGCTTCCAATGATGGCATTAATAGTAAGTATGCTTTAAAAAAAATCCTTAAAAAAGTGAAAATGCTCGATACCGAAAAAGAAATATCAGGCAATTTTATCATCAACACATTTAAGGGAGCAGTAGTAGATGATAAAAATATGGCTATGAATTTTAATGCCAAATTGGGACAAATAAATGGGAAAGGTGTCTGTAACCGGTTTTCGGGTACATTTACCACCAGCAATAGTAAAATTAAGTTCTCACAAGCAGCAACGACCAAAATGTTGTGCAGAGAACCAGAACTGGAACGAGATTTTTTTCAAGCTTTGAACCAAGTAGATCATTTTAGCTTAAAGGAAGATGAATTATTGTTAATGAAAGGTAATGAGACCGTTTTAACGGCAAGCCTCAAAACAGAAGAATGAGCAGTATACAAGAAATACAAAACGAAATCGTAGAAGAGTTTGCCATGTTTGACGACTGGATGGAACGTTACGAATATATGATTGAACTGGGCAAAACACTGCCCCTTATCGATGAGAAATATAAAACCGATGAATATATTATAAAAGGCTGCCAGAGCAAAGTCTGGGTACATGCTGACATGGAAGAGGGAAAAGTAGCATTTACCGCAGATAGTGATGCGATCATTACAAAAGGGATCATTGCCATTTTAATACGTACGTTTTCTGGGCAGCCGCCGATGGAAATCCTGGATGCAGATACGGCTTTTATAGATAAAATAGGTTTGAAAGAGCATTTATCGCCTACTCGTGCCAATGGTTTAGTAAGCATGATCAAGCAGATTAAACTCTATGCGATCGCTTATCAAACGCAAATGGAGTGAGCGAATTTGATAAAGAGCATTCAATACCTTAATATTAATGGGTGATTATCAATTTTATGAATGTTGATAAATATGCTTTAAAAACAGAAGAAAGCCGTAAAATATTTCAATTTGTAAGTGAAGGGCCTAAAGGAGCAGTTAAAAAACTTATTCAGTTTCAGAACACTGATGATCCCAACTTATATAATTTAGCTTTTGGAGATAAATTGAGTGAAACCGAAATTGATGATTTAGCAATAACTAATAATGGAGATAGCGAAAAAGTCTTAGGATCTGTTCAGAAATAAAGTGACCGAATTATAGGCAGTTATTTTGTTCATCAACAAGGCGAAAAACGCAGACATAGCCGTAGCTATGGCGAGTATTTTCAACCTGCCTACCGGCAAAGGCAGGCGCAGTGGGCGAGCAAA